>NZ_JADEWU010000049.1:0-43830 GCF_015207485.1 Planktothrix mougeotii LEGE 06226 | reverse complement strand
CCCAAGAATTACGGGCGGCTGAAGATCCTGAGTTTGAAACGTTCTATACCAAGAACATTCTGTTAAATGAAGGTCTGCGGGCTTGGATGGCTCCTGCGGATCAACCCCACGAAAACTTTATTTTCCCTGAAGAAGTTCTACCTCGCGGTAACGCTCTGTAATTAGAATCTCTAATTACTAGGGACTGTTTAAAAACATCGGATTTATTTTAAAACCTCCTACAAATTTTGTAGGAGGTTTTATTGATAGGGCTTACTACAGTTGATTGAAGCCCTGAAGGGCTTACTACAGTTGATTGAAGCCCTGAAGGGCTTACTACAGTTGATTGAAGCCTTGAAGGGCTTACTACAGTTGATTGAAGCCCTGAAGGGCTTACTACAGTTGATTGAAGCCCTGAAGGGCTTACTACAATTTATTGAAATTGTTCTCGAATCGTTTCAATGCGTTTCCGATTTACCCCTAAATCCGATTCCCCTAAACGGGAGGCTGAACGAACTTGAATTAAAGTTTCTTGTTCATCTAAATAAAATTCTACATCATCGACAAATCCCATCAAGGGTGAGGTAAATTCGGCGTAAATATAATTAGGTTCAGCCGTAATAATAGCAGCATTTTCTGTATTTTCCAGAATCGTTTGAATCTGTTTAAATGCTGTTTCAGGATCATCTGAGTAGCTGAAAGGTTCAATTTGATGAAGAGCATCTATACTTTGGCTAGAAACACAATTCGGAGTATTAGGACAAGGCGAAAATTTACCGTCTTTAATACCGAGATTTGAGGGTCGAGTTCCTGAAAAAGAAAA
Organism: Planktothrix mougeotii LEGE 06226; assembly: GCF_015207485.1. Classification (NCBI taxonomy): domain Bacteria; kingdom Bacillati; phylum Cyanobacteriota; class Cyanophyceae; order Oscillatoriales; family Microcoleaceae; genus Planktothrix; species Planktothrix mougeotii. The sequence goes on along the minus strand of NZ_JADEWU010000049.1, from coordinate 43,028 downwards.
TAAACTGGCTATCACTGGAGAAGCAGAAACTCTTAAGGCTGAAGCCGGATAAACTAACGTCAACTGAGTGATAATGACGACCATTACTGTCACCAAGACAGAGAAATATTTAACTTTCCAAACAGACCTGATTGATTTTTCCATAGGAAATTAAGATTTGATCTCTCCCCTGATTCTACAAGAAAAGTCCCTGAAGACCCTGAAATCTTTCTGGGGAGTATGAGCAAGGAATCTTAGAACTGATATGATCAACAGTAGAGAAGTTTATCAATCAAAGACTGGAAATCATGCCCAAGACTGTTGCTGAGGTGATGACCCCCAATCCGATTCTGGCTCAACCAGAGATGCCACTCAGAGAGGCACTTCAACTTATGGTGGACAGACATATCGGTTGTTTACCTGTGGTCAATTCATCGGGTCATTTAGTGGGGATTATCTCTGGAACAGACTTGATGTGGCAGGAAAGCGGTGTGACTCCACCCGCCTATATTACGTTTCTCGATAGTGTGATTTACTTGGAAAACTTTTCCCGGTATGAACAGGAACTCCATAAAGCTTTAGGCCAAACGGTGGGTGAAGTCATGACTCCTGCACCCCTGGTGACTATTACGCCGAATAAATCGTTATCCGATGCGGCTCGGTTATTTAATGAAAAACGGGTTCACCGTTTACCTGTGGTAGAGCAATCGGGTAAAGTGATTGGGATTCTGACCTGTGGGGATATTTTGCGGGTGATGGCAACAACGCAGAGTTCAAAGGCAGATTAGGCAATCGGAAACTTAATTGATTCGGCTGCAAATGTCGGGTGAATTGAATACAACAGGAGATCAGGTTGGGGTATTTCGTTTTTACTCCAGCCGTTCAATTATGATGAAAAATTTTTAAGAATTAGAAAATACTGATGTATTGATGTCGAAGAACGTGATATTATCCAATCATTTCAAAACGGTTTAGATCCTTCATTTCACAACTTTAATTTTTATGACAATTACCCCTGAATCTGTTCAAAATTTGTTAAGTTCTAGTGATTTAGGCGATCGCTTACGCGGTGTAAATCAACTCCGAGAATTAGAACCTGCAATTGCATTTGAGTTAATTCAAATCCCGATTAAAGATAGTAATAGTCGAGTTCGATATGCTGCCGTTAGTCAAATGGCAACTTTGGGGGAACAGAATTTAGAAATGGCTTATGAAATATTGCGCCATCACTTATTAAATGATCCTGAAGTCGATGTACAAGCTGCTGCCGCCGATGGATTAGGGGCTTTAAAATTTCAAAATGCGTTTGATGATCTGCAAACTGTTTACAATACAACCTCTGAATGGTTACTGAAACTGAGTATTGTTGCGGCAGTGGGAGGAATAGAAGAACCTCGTGCTTTTGAACTATTAGAACAAGCCCTTCAAGATGAAAATACTCTGATTCAAACCGTTGCCATTAGCGCATTAGGAGAATTAGGAGATCACAGAGCAATTCCTTTATTAGTTCCTTTTGTAACCAATTCCGACTGGCAAGTTCGTTATCGAGTTGTTCAAGCTTTAGTTCGTTTAGGAGGTAGTGAAGCTGAAACTTTGTTAAGACAATTAGCAGAGGATGAAGTGGAAATTGTGGCTCAAGAAGCGAAATCCCCAGTCGGTGGTTAAATCACTGTGAACTACTCCGACTCTATACAATCCTCTCGCTACTCTCTTCCCCTGAAACATGGGTTATGATTAGCATTTAGCTATCAAAATGACTAAGATTGAGGAGAATTAGTTAGATTTTTAGTAACTGCATTGACCCCCTTCCCATTTCAGTGGGTAGCCTGCGACAATAGCGCCTATGGAAACATCATCTTTTCACATTACCCTGCTCATGGTGATTACCGTCATTGCAGGGATTACGGCTCAAGTCTTGGCAGACTACCTGAAAGTTCCTGCCATCGTTTTTCTGTTATTCTTTGGGATTCTCGTCGGCAATGATGGCTTGAGTTTAGTGCAGCCGAACCTTTTGGGAAGTGGGTTAGAAGTGATTGTCTCCCTCTCCGTCGCTTTAATATTATTTGAAGGGGGATTAAGTTTAGACCTGCGGGCGTTAGGTCAAGTTTCGGGCAGTATTCGCAATTTAGTCACGTTTGGAACCTTAATCACCCTAATGGGGGCTGGGATGGCTGCCCATTGGTTAGGGGAGTTTCCCTGGCCCATTGCCTTTCTCTACGCTTCCTTAGTCGTTGTTACAGGCCCAACGGTGATCGGGCCATTGTTAAAACAGGTTTCTGTAGACCGTCAGGTGTCCGCTTTATTAGAAGGGGAAGGGGTTCTGATTGACCCTGTTGGGGCAATTTTAGCGGTTTTAGTGCTGAACGTTGTGTTAAATGGCAATACTGACCCTTTAGAAATTATGGGACAATTGCTATTACGTTTGAGTATTGGGGCAGGAATTGGGGTAATTGGGGGCGGAATCTTGGGATGGTTGTTAAAAACAGCCCAATTTATGTCAGAAGAATTAAAAAATTTAGTCGTATTAGCTGCCCTTTGGGGATTATTTGATATTGCAGAATTGCTGATGAGTGAATCGGGGTTAATGACAACGGTTGTGACAGGAATGATGGTGCGTTATGTGGGGATTCCCGATATGCGTCAGTTACTCCGATTTAAAGGTCAATTAACAATGTTAGCGGTGTCGGTTTTATTTATTTTATTAGCGGCGGATTTATCTTTAGATAGTATTGTGGCGTTGGGATGGGGAAGTGTTTTTACAGTTTTAGCCTTAATGTGGGTGGTGCGTCCGATTAATATTTGGCTTTGTACTTTAAATAGTAATCTGAATTGGCGACAAAAATTATTTGCGTCTTGGGTTTCACCCAGAGGAATTGTTTCTGCTTCCGTTGCCTCTTTATTTGCAATTCTACTAACCCAACGTGGCATTAACGGGGGAGATTCGATTAAAGCGTTAGTGTTTTTAACGATTATTATGACGGTGGTGATTCAAGGATTAACGGCTCGATGGATGGCGAAAACCCTAGGGATTACGTCGAGTTCAGTAACGGGGGCGGTAATTGTGGGTTCAAATCCTTTGAGTCGATTAATCGGCAAATTATTCCAAGAACGGGATGAATTAGTTGTGATGATTGATACTGATCCTGAAGCCTGTGAACAAGCAAGACAGCAAGGATTAACCGTTTATCAAAGTAGTGCTTTAGATCCCAATGTATTAGAAGAAGCGGGATTAGAATCAATCGGAACCTTCTTAGCAATGACGAGTAATGGAGAAGTGAATGTTGTTTTAGCAGAACGGGCTGATACGGAATTTAACCCTCCCCGTGTGTTGGCATTATTTCCCCGTGAACCGCAAACAAAAACAACAGTAAATCGAGAGAAAGTTCAACAAGCTTTTATCCCCGATTTACCCTTAAAACAATGGAATACCTATCTCGAAGACCGAGAAGTGAAATTAGGAGAAACGGTCTTACGCCAACCCGGTTTAGAGTTTCAACGAGCGCACCTGCAAGCATTAATTCGCTCTGGAGAATTAATCCCTTTATTAATCGAACGAGATGGCAATCTGCAAGTATTACCCGCCTCGGAATCTTGGCAAGTCGGAGATCAAATTATTTATCTGCTTCATGACCCAAAACCCAAGTTACTCAAGCGTTTATCGGGTTCTCAACAGTCTAATTTAACCTTGGAAAAACATCCCGTTGTTGAAGAAGTTCCCCTAGAAGCGTCTTTAACCCGTTAAATTCTAAAGACAGCCTCTAGCCTACCTATTCTAAAAATAAATTAGGATTAGGTGCATTATTTCCATCACTGGGGCTGGGTTCTAGTGCAGGTTCCGGTGCAGGTTCCGGTGCAGGTTCCGGTGCAGCAGCAGCAGGTTCGGGCGCAGGTTCCGGTGCAGGGGGAGGTTCTGCTGGTGCGGGAGGATAATCTGAATAACCGTAATCTGGGGCTACTGTTGAGTCATAACCTCCGCTATCGTTGGAATAGGAAGGTTCTGAATAGTCATAACCTCCGCTATCGCCAGAATAGGAAGGTTCTGAATAGTTGTAATTCCCGCTATCGCCAGAATAGGAAGGTTCTGAATAATTAGAATTCCCGCTATCGCTAGAATAGGAAGGTTCTGAATAATTAGAATTACCACTATCGCTGGCATAACCGGAATCATTATAGTAGGAATCTGTTTGAGAGACAGGACGAGCTTCTTCTACAGGTTGTTGTTGTGCGGAAATGGCTGCATCCCGTTCCGAAGCCCAGCCAGCAATCGCCCCTTGAGCTTCAGAATATAACGCCCGACCGTATCGAATTTGCGAAGCTTCAGCAATGGCGCCACTGAGATTTCCCTTTCCAGCCAAATCATAAGCTCGATTCAAAATCGGTCGATCTTCTGTCGTTTGTACTTGCGCCACCCAAGCGGAAATTTTATCCCGTGCTGGCTGATACAACGCTCGACCTGAGTTAATTTTAGAGGCTTTATCAATCGCAGCACTCAGATTTCCCTGTTTTGCTAAGGCTAAGGCTTCATTCAGAAGCGGTTGATCCTCAATAATTTCAATCCGTTTTGTCCATTCAGCAATTAATGTTTGAGCTTCAACCCGTAACGGGCGTCCCAAAGCGACTTGACGAGCTTGCTGCACAGCCGTTTGAAACCCGTCTATAGTTTCTGTTTGGGCTAACCGTCGAGCTAAAGCCAGATAGGGCTGATCTTCTAATCGTTGAATTTCCTTACGCCAATGGGCGACTAAGGTTTGAGCGTGAACTCGCCGAGGTTGTTGAGGCGTAATCATCTGGGCTTGATCAATAGCCAGTTGTAACGTCAAAGGATGATCAATATTCGCCACAACCGTCGCCAACTGTAAATTAAGCAGATTTTGAATCTGTTGTGAAACCTCTTCCGGTTTAACTTGCGCTTCTGGATAGGGAGGACGATTATTCCCCATTTTATCTAAAGCCGATTGTCCTTCCCAAAGAACCGCCATTTGTTGCCAAATGGGTTGACTATTGGTTTGATTCCAACTGAGGGCTTTAATTTGACCCATTAAAATCAAATTTTGGGATTCTGCATACAAAGGCGAATAGTGGGGAACCAAACTGGCAATATCTGTGAAACCCTCTATCTTTTTTTCTTTTAATTCTTTAACGGCTAAATCCAGTAAAGAGCGACTCCAATTTTTAATTTCTTTGACCGCCCCAGCTTGAATATAAAGTTTTTTGTCAATTTTGTTAGCTAAAGCGATCGCTTCGGCTAATTTTTCAGGAGTATTTTCCTTGGCTAACTCACGGGCTTCATTCAAGCGTTGATTGCCTTGGCGTTCCAAACTTAAGCGATCCATGATTTCATTAAACCGCTTTTCACTCCAATGGGTATTATTTAATTTTGATAACGCTTGGGCATATCCAAAAGCTTGCGTCCAATCTAAATCTTGCATAGCTTTCAGGGCTTTATCATAAATTTTTTGCCCTTGATCCCAATTATTTTTCCAGCCCTCTATGGCAATTTCCACCCGTTCATAAGCCGGGGTATTTTTCGGAACAATATTAACAATGGCTAAAGCTGCGTTTAAATCCCCATTGCTATCAATTTTTTGCTTGGCAATTTCAATTAATGCCTGTGACCACTGTTCCATTTTTTGTTGCGCGAGTCCCTGAAGCGGGTGATCTGCGGGCCAAGTGGCAATTAAGGTAAAGGCTTGACGTAACGGTTCTATTTTGCCCGATTTTGTAGCGAGATCAGCACAATATAACCGTTCACTATCGGGAGATAAGGGCGAGATTTCTTCACAGTTCGGCGCTGGAGGCATCGTTAATAACCACAGCAGAGCCCCCGTCCCCAGTGTTCCAAACCCCAAGAAAATAATCAACCACAGAAACGGCCAGCCCCAAAACCAAGGCGGAAGTTTCAATGGAATTCGTTTCTGGACAGTTTGCTTTTCCTCTACGGTAGTTTCTGAGATGTTCTCCGAGGGTGAAGAACTCGAAACCTCCTCAGAGAATTCCGATGGAGATAAGCGGGTTTGATCAAATTGGGGTGTCGTCATTCCTTCACCGTTTCCTCATAATCGCGACTTCAGCCTAGCTCGGACTTGGAAGTCAGTTGCTGAATATCAGGCTCACTTCCCAAGCTAGTCTGAGAACCTGTGACCGTACTGAACAAACCGAAGTCGAGTTTACATTGACAATTCCCTGACTCAAAGGGAGTAATTTTTAAGGTTTGTCCTGCTTTGACACTCCCCACGGCTAAAGCCGGGGGATTCTTGAAGACTCCACAAACGAAGTTTCAATGGTGCTGGCAAAAACACCCTAGACGCTCAAAACAACTACAACTACGACAGGTATTGCAATTGCGCTTACTTTTAAATTGTTTTCGCTTTCCGAGTCCATCACAATGCCAGTTAGGTACGCTCAACATCCTGCCATTATTTGCCCTTTAACTATTCCAAATCAAGTTGGGTATGTCCGTTGCCGGGATTTCTCCGTACTAGGATGAATCAACACGTAGATGGTTATTCTTACTTGCTTTGTCTTCATTATACCACTGTGGCTAAAGCCACACAATCGTTTCACGGGATTTAAAAATCCCTACCGACTTATCCCCATGTCTGAAGCCAGGGGCTTGCGTCTCGTTTTTTGGTCAGAGGAGATTAAGCCATTGTAAACGAGCAGGTCTGTTGAAAACAGAAAACCTGATAAAATCATGGCAGATCTTAAGCCAATCCTCCAACTAAAGCAAGAAGAAATTTACAAAGTCTACCCCCCTCTTGTTCCCCTAAACCCCACAGGCTAAACCCTACCCCCTCTTCAATTTACCGAAAAAATTGGGTTTAAAGCCCTGTCCCTTCGACAAAGCTGAGAACAGGACTCAGGGCAAGCTCTTCTAGGACGGCTTTTTTGTCTAGTAAAAATGACAGACTTTCCTCGGTTGGGGCAATAGGGTTTAAAATCAAACTCAATCGCAGGAAATTGAGAATTTTTTACCTCGTACAGTGTGTATAGTAGGAGTTATTTTAATGAGCAATACAAATCGCAGGAAAAAAACAATTTTATTTTTAGCCGCAAATCCTGAATTTTCTTGCCAGTTACGTTTAGATAAAGAAGTTAAAGCAATCGAAGAAGGATTAAAAAGGGCTGAAAAAAGAGCAGGATTTAAGTTAGAGAAAAGATCCGCAGTCACACCGAAAGATATGCAGCGTGCTATCTTAGACTTAAACCCTCAAATTATTCACTTTTCCGGTCATGGAGTCGGAAAGGGTGGGTTAGAGTTAGAAGATGAACAGGGACAAGTCAAACGGGTGAGTGCTGAGGCGTTAGGGCGTTTATTTGAACTGTTTAAAGAACAGATAGAATGTGTGGTTTTAAATGCTTGTTATTCGGAAGTTCAAGCCCAAGCTATTGTTAAGTATATTCCTCATGTAATTGGGATGAAACAGGCAGTGAGTGATCAAGCTGCTATTGCATTTGCAATGGGATTTTATGATGCTTTGGGGGCGGGAAAAGACTTTGAATTTGCTTATAGATCAGGCTGTACGAGTATTAGTATGGCAGGAATTAATGAGGAATTAACCCCGATTATTAAACGACAAGGTGATTTAGACTCTCCGCAAATTAAAAAATCTGGTTTATCCAAAATATCCTCCCCATCAATAACGAATTCCTCTGATATTTTAGAGAATCCTGAAGGATCAGTAAGTTTAGATTCTCCCCTTTATATTGAACGTCCTCCCATTGAATTAAATTGTTATGAAGCGATATTAAAAACAGGGGCATTAATTAGAATTAAAGCTCCTCGACAAATGGGAAAAACTTCTTTAATTCAACGGATTCTGAATCACGCTAGACAAAAGCAACATCAAACCGCCTATCTCAATTTTCAAGAATTTGATCTCGATTCTTTGAATAGTCTTGATCCATTTTTAAAAGGATTTTGTGCTAATGTTGCTAATGCGTTAGAAGTGGATGATCAATTAACAGATCGGTGGCAAGGGAGTTTAGGCAGTAAAACCAATTGTAGTAATTATTTTCAACGCTATTTACTCAAAACTATTTCTCAACCCTTAACCTTGGGATTAGATGAAGTGGATCAGGTGTTTCAACATCTTGAAATTGCTCAAGAATTTTTTGGAATGTTGCGAACTTGGCACGAAAAGGGCAAAAATGAGCCCTCATGGCAAAAGTTACGGTTGGTGATTGCTCATTCTAAAGAAGTTTATATCCCCTTAAATATTAATCAATCTCCCTTTAATGTGGGTTTACCGATTGAATTACCTGAATTCACGGTAGAACAAGTTACAGATTTAGTTAAACGACAGGGTTTAAACTGGTCAAATGCAGAAATAGAAACGTTAATGGAAATGGTGGATGGACACCCTTATTTAGTCAGGAAAGCGTTGTATGAAATGGCAAGAAATTATTTAACCTTAGAAGAATTTATCAAGATTTCCCCAACGGAACAAGGGTTATATAGTGATCATTTACGTCGTCTTTTATTTAACTTAAATCAAAATAATGGGGAATTAGCAACGGCGATGAAAAAAGTTGTAGCTTCTGACAATCCTGTACGACTGGAAAGCACTTTAGGGTTTAAGCTAAGAAGTATGGGGTTAGTTAAATTTCGGGGTAATGATGTGATTCCGTTGTGTAATCTTTATCGGCTTTATTTTAGCGATCGCTTGGAGGTATAATGATGAATAATAATCCTCCTTTATCTTCCTATAATTATCAAGTGGGGGGTAGTCTTCCCGTTGATGCTCCTACCTATATTAAAAGAGTGGCTGATCAGGAATTTTATGAAGCTTTAAAACAGGGAGATTTTTGTTATGTTCTCAACTGTCGGCAAATGGGAAAATCCAGTTTAAGGGTTCAAACCATGCGACGGTTAGAACAGGAGGGATATGCTTGTGTTGCCATTGATATTACTGCCATTGGAACTTTAGAAATTACCCCCGAACAGTGGTATCGAGGGATAATAGAAGAAATTAGTAATAGTTTAGAATTGTATGAGGAATTTGGCTCGGAGGAATGGTGGGAAAATCATCACCATTTATCCTATACACAACGGTTTGGTAGGTTTTTAGAAGACATTCTCCTAAAATTAATTACAAAACCGATTGTGATTTTTATTGATGAAATTGATAGTATTTTAAGTTTACCGTTTAAAAGTGATGACTTTTTTGCTTTAATTCGAGAGTGTTATAATCATCGGGTAGATCAACCCAGTTATCAACGGTTAACTTTTGCGTTATTAGGGGTGACAACACCACCGGATTTAATACAAGATAAACGACGCACCCCCTTTAATATTGGTCGGGCGATTGAATTAACGGGATTTCAGTTAACAGAATCCTATCCCCTCGCGGATGGGTTGAGGACGCAAACAGATTACCCTGAAAAGGTATTAGAAGCGGTGTTAACTTGGACAGGAGGACAACCGTTTTTAACGCAAAAACTCTGTCTATTAATTCGAGAAACTCATCAAATTATTCCCCCGACTCAAGAAGCAGAATGGGTAGAAAACTTAGTGCAAGACCGCATTATTAGTAATTGGGAAGGACAGGACACCCCTGAACATTTGAGAACGATTCGAGATCGAATTTTCTATGCTGGACATCAACGCACGGGACGGCTTCTGGGACTCTATCAACAAATTTTACAACAGCAAAGAATTCTGGCGGAAGATAACCCCGATCAAGTGATGTTGCGGCTATCGGGATTAGTGGTAAAAAATCAGGGAAAACTGAAGGTTTATAATCAAATTTATGCAACGGTTTTTAATTTAATTTGGGTAGAAACCGCTTTAGCAGATTTACGACCCTACTCGGAAGGGTTTAGTGCTTGGGAAAAGTCAGGACGTCAGGATGAGTCCCGGTTGTTGCAGGGGGAAGCGTTACAAGAAGCGAAAAAATGGGCTGAGGGAAAAAGCCTGAGTAGTGAAGATTATCAATATTTAGCCGCCAGTGAAGAGTTAGATAAACGAGTTATCCAGAATGAATTAGAAGCCCAAAAACAGGCTAATGAAATTTTAATTCAGGCGCAAAAGGAAGCTAATATTATTATCGAAGAAGCTCAAGCCAAACAGAAACAAGCTGAAACCGCAGTCAAAGAAGCCGAGTTGAATTTAGCCGCCACAGATATCAGGTTAAAAGCATCTTCTGCACGGGAATTACTAAGTTTAGGTCAAGGATTATTAGCCCTGAAAGAAGCCTTAACCGCCGCCAAACAACTCAAAAAATTAGATCCCTCGGTTTGGAATAAAAATAATACCCGTTTGCAAACCGCTACCACCCTTGAGAAGATGTTGTATAACATCAGAGAGCGGAATAGTTTGGAAGCTCAGAGTCCGGTCAGGAGTGTGAGTTGGAGTCCCGACGGCCAAACCCTGGCTTCTGGCAGTTATGACAACACCATCAAGCTGTGGAACAAAGAGGGTAAGCTGTTAAACACCCTCAACGGTCATCAGAGTCCGGTCTGGAGTGTGAGTTGGAGTCCCGACGGCCAAACCCTGGCTTCTGGCAGTTATGACAACACCATTAAGCTGTGGAGTCGAGAAGGTCAACTGTTGCACACTCTCAAGGGTCACGAGGGTTCGGTCTTGAGTGTGAGTTGGAGTCCTGACGGCCAAACCCTGGCTTCTGGGAGTTTAGACACGACTATCAAGCTGTGGCATTTGGATTTAGACCAATTAATGATATCGGCTTGTGAGTGGATGAAGGATTATCTGGAGAATAGTTCGAGTGTGAGTGAGGAGGATAGACGTTTGTGTGATGGGGTGACGGTGAAGCCGAATTCTAAGCCTTGAAATAAATTTCAGGCTAAAAGCAAAAACCCGTTAAAACGGGTTAAGAAAATCAAATCTTGAGTTATCTTTAGATAACGTTAGCTTTCAGCCCGAACTTTAGTTCAGGGCATTAATGATTAAAATTAGCTCATGACTTCCACACCCCAACCCAACGCTACAACCTATCAATTTTGGATTGACCGAGGCGGCACCTTTACCGATATTGTTGCCCGCAAACCTGATGGAAGTTTAACCACCCATAAATTATTATCAGAAAATCCCCAACGCTATTCCGATGCTGTTATTCAAGGCATCCGAGAAATATTAGAATTATCCCCAGAACAACCCATTCCCAGTGAATTAATTTCTGAAGTGAAAATGGGAACCACCGTTGCCACCAATGCCTTATTAGAACGAAAAGGCGATCGCACTCTTTTAATAATAACCCAAGGCTTCAAAGATGCGTTAAGAATCGGCTATCAAAATCGCCCCAATATCTTCGCCCGTCAGATTATTTTACCCGAAATGCTCTATGAACAAGTGATCGAAGTCGAAGAACGATATACCGCCCAAGGCAAAGAATTAATCCCCCTTAACTTAGAACCATTAAAACCCCAATTAAAACAAGCGTATCAAACCGGAATTAGAAGCTGTGCCATTGTCTTAATGCACGGTTATCGCTATCCTCACCACGAACAACAAATCGCCACCTTAGCCCAAGAAATCGGCTTTACTCAAATTTCCGTTTCCCATCAAATTAGCCCGTTAATGAAATTAGTCAGCCGAGGGGATACCACCGTTGTTGATGCTTATTTATCGCCTATTTTAAAACGTTATATTAATCAAGTTGCCTCTCAACTCAATTCTAACCCCAATTTATTAAAAGATGCGATTAAATTAATGTTCATGCAATCCAATGGTGGCTTAACCAATGCCCAAAAATTCCAAGGAAAAGATAGTATATTATCAGGGCCAGCCGGAGGAATTGTAGGCGCAGTTCAAACCAGTTTAAAAGCTGGATTTCAGAATATTATTACTTTTGATATGGGCGGAACATCAACCGACGTTGCCCATTTTAACGGCGAATATGAACGCCAATTTGAAACTGAAATAGCCGGAGTTAGAATGCGAACTCCAATGATGGCTATTCATACCGTTGCGGCGGGAGGCGGTTCAATTTTACAATTTGATGGGTCAAGATATCGCGTTGGGCCAGAGTCCGCCGGGGCAAATCCTGGGCCAGCTTGTTATCGTTTAGGAGGGCCGTTAACCGTTACCGATGCTAACGTCATGTTAGGGAAAATTCAACCTCAATTCTTTCCCAAAGTATTTGGAAAAAACGGTGATTTGCCCTTAGATGCTGAAATTGTTCAACAAAAATTTAGAGAGTTAGCAACAGAAATTCAAACCCAAACCGGAGATAACAGAACACCGGAAGAAGTCGCCACCGGATTTATTATTATTGCTGTTGAAAATATGGCGAATGCGATTAAAAAAATATCCCTACAACGGGGTTATGATGTTTCTAACTATACCCTGTGTTGTTTTGGCGGTGCAGGGGGTCAACACGCTTGTTTAATTGCCGATACATTAGGGATTAAACAGATTTTTATTCATCCCTACGCCGGAGTTTTATCTGCTTATGGAATGGGTTTAGCCGATGTGCGAATCTTACGAGAAAAAGCTATTGAAAATCGATTAACCGTTGAATTAGTTTCCGAGTTAGAACAGATTTTTTCCTCTTTAGAAACAGAAGCCAAAGCCGAATTAGAACATCCTGAACTAAAAACCGAGGTTATTTTTAAGTTTTATCTTAAATATGAGGGAACAGATTCTACATTATCCGTTAATTTTGTTTCTAATCTATCCGCTTTAATCCAACAATTTGAACAAGAACATCAAACCCGCTATGGCTTTATTAAACCTGAAAAAGCGTTAATTGTTGAATCCATCACCGTTGAAATTATTCAACAAATGGATACCCCCGAAGAACCCATATTAACTCGCACTCGCACTGAACCTCCTACAGCGATCGCAACAGTTCTTATATATACCAATAATCAATGGCAAAATACCCCTATTTTTGAAAGAGATGATTTACAACCTGGAGATATTATTAACGGCCCTGCTATGATTATAGAATCTATTGGTACGAATATTATTGAACCGGGTTGGCAAGCGGAATTAACAGAAAAAAATTATTTAGTTTTAAAACAAACTAATTCTATTAAACCCCCATTAGTCAGAGAAAATGGAGAAATAAAAGCTGACCCTGTAAAATTAGAAATCTTTAAAAATCTATTTCAATTTATTGCAGAACAAATGGGAATCAGCTTGCAAAATACCGCCAGTTCTGTTAATATTAAAGAACGTCTTGATTTCTCCTGTGCAATTTTTGATCAAAACGGTCAATTAGTTGCTAATGCACCCCATATTCCTGTGCATTTGGGGTCAATGGGTGAAAGTGTTGAAAGTTTAATTGCCGCCAAAGGAGAAACCCTAAAACCAGGGGATGTTTATTTATTAAATAATCCCTATAATGGAGGCACTCATTTACCCGATGTTACTGTAATTACCCCTGTTTTTAATGATTCCGGCGAACAAATTTTATTTTATGTTGCTTCACGGGGACATCAAGCGGATATTGGGGGAATAACACCGGGTTCAATGCCTCCAAATAGTACCCATATTGAGGAAGAAGGGATTTTAATTGATAATATTCAATTGGTTAAACAAGGGATATTTTTAGAAACAGAACTCTTAAATTTATTAACATCAGGAAAATACCCAGCCCGAAATCCCGCCACAAATATTGCTGATTTACAAGCGCAAATTGCTGCGAATGAAAAAGGCGTTCAAGAATTGCAAAAAATGGTTACTCAATATGGCTTAAATACGGTTAAAACTTATATGCAGTATGTTCAGGATAATGCCGAAGAATCCGTGCGTCAGGCAATTGATGTGTTAAAAGATGGTGAATTTACTTATCAAATGGATAATGGAGGCGTGATTAAAGTTAGTATTCAAATTGATAAAAATAACCGTAACGCTACAATCGATTTTACCGGAACATCTGAACAATTAACGACTAATTTTAACGCGCCAAAAGCGGTTTGTAAAGCAGCCGTTTTATATGTTTTTAGAACCTTAGTTAATGATAGTATTCCTCTGAATGCGGGATGTTTAAAACCGTTAAATATTATTATTCCTGAAGGATGCTTTTTAAACCCTCGTTATCCGGCGGCTGTTGTTGCTGGAAACGTAGAAACCTCCCAAGCCATTGTTGATACCTTATATGGCGCGTTAAACGTGATGGCAGCCTCTCAAGGAACCATGAATAACTTTACTTTCGGGAATCAAAATTATCAATATTATGAAACGATTTGTGGCGGTTCTGGTGCAGGAATCAATTATAATGGAACTGATGCCGTTCATACCCACATGACCAACTCCCGTTTAACTGATCCTGAAGTGTTAGAATGGCGTTATCCGGTGTTATTACAAGAATTTAGGATTCGGGAAAATAGCGGCGGTTTAGGACAATTTAAAGGCGGGAATGGGATTATTAGAAAAGTTCAATTCTTAGAACCCATGACCGCAGCAATATTATCAGAACATCGCATTATTCCCCCCTTTGGGTTAAACGGCGGACAACCCGGTTTAGTCGGTAAAAATTATGTAATTCGCAACGATAAAACTGTAGAAGAATTAGATAGTACCGCCACCGTTGAAATGAATATTAATGATAGTTTTGTTATAGAAACCCCAGGGGGTGGAGGATATGGGAAAAATCATTAACTTTGACCAGATATTAAATGATTCCCTATTCGTAATTCGTAATTCGTAATTCGTAATTCGTAATTCCCTGTTCCCTCTAATAAATTTGTTTTCTCATCACCAAACAATTGCGTTGATCATCTAACCGTGTATAATACAATTCATCCGTTAATTTAGACATAAAAATCAGTCCTCGTCCGCCTTCATGTTCTAACGGGTCAGCGTGCATTTCACTCATCATCTCTAGGGCTTTTTCTAAGTTAAAAGGTTCTCCCCAGTCCCAAATTCGCATTTCAATCCAGGGGGAAAAAACCTTAACTTCTAACTCAATCGGTGTCGTTTCAGGTAAGGTACGATGAGCATGGCGCACAGCGTTTGTAAAACCTTCCGTTAAAGCAATTTGACACTTATGAAAAATATCTGAAGGCAGAAAAGTAGAGGTGATTCTGTCAAACCACTTTAACACATCTTCTAAGGCGGTTAAGGAGGTTTTCACCTGAAGATTAGATTGTGCTAGTAGCGCTTCATTACTCATCAATTCTCTACATAGCACCGCTATTTTTCTTGAATACAACCATTATAGTTTTGGCAATTAACTTCATGTCGTAAATTAAACTCCAATTTTCTTGATACTTCAAATCTAAACGAATAATATCCTCAAAATTTTTAACTTGAGAGCGACCATTTACTTGCCATTCTCCCGTCATTCCCGGCTTAACATCTAATCTTTGCCATTGAGGAACTTCATAACGTTCCACCTCATCCGGTGTAGGCGGACGAGTCCCCACTAAACTCATTTCACCCTTTAAAACATTCCAAAATTGCGGTAATTCATCTAAACTGGTTCGCCGTAAAAACTGACCCACTTTGGTAATTCGAGGGTCATTATCATTCTTGAAAATAGCCCCTTGTGCTTGATTGGGAATTTTATCTTTTAGTGCTTCTGCATTGCTACACATGGAACGAAACTTCCAAATGCGAAACCGTTTTCCCATCCACCCACAACGCACTTGACCAAAGAAAATCGGCCCCGGACTATCTAAACGAATCGCCAGAATAATCGGAACTGCTAAGATTGATGTAATTCCTAAACCCACAAGGGCACCCACAACATCAATGAATCGCTTCAACCAAGACCTAATAGACGGATGAGTCACAGGAAGGCGATTTTCCCCGCGAACTTTCTCCTTGAGTAAGTCATCCGCACTCGGAGGTTCTATGGTTAACACTTGGTCGAGGGAAGTGAGGGAAAAAACAGCCATCACTTGAGAGCCAACGGATTTTAAAACCAAGTCAATCCCTTTGGCTTTTGTTGTTTTTAGATTGCTAATCAGTGCACCAATTCCACTACTATCAATAAATATAGTCTGGCTAAAATCCAAAATAATTTTTTTCGGCGGAGGATTGAGAGAAATAACATCCTGACAGGTCGTTTTAAAGGAAACCGCCTCTAACACACTTAAACGTTCTGGTAAGCGAACAGAGACGCTCTCTCCTGCTAGGGTAATGTGAAATTTTTCCTCTGGAATTTGACCAACCATCTCCATGATTTGCTGGGTAGTTGTTGTTAATTTGACTGCTGTATTTTGACGATACTGACAAAGAATTGAGAAAGAGGCTGAATTATAGTTGAAAATTGTGGTAGATTTACCTCTTTCTACTGTGAAAATCGCACCCCTGGTAAAAATCTCTATTATTTTAAGATCCAGAATGATTCTATCCTAAAATTTCTCCAACCGCCAGACGGGTTCCGTTTGCAAAATCCAAACCCGATTGTACTCGTTTCCCAGCTAATTGTACTTCTGTCAATAGTAGTAATCCTGCACCCGTTTGCACCACTGGCCCAAAACGTTTAACTAAAGCGACTACTTCTCCCGGTTGTCCTGAAAGTTGGGATAAATAGGGCCATTGTTGTTGCAAATTTTGGTATTGCAGGGGAAATTGGGACTGATATTCTGGGATTAAAGGTACAGTAGCACAAACTTTCATGGGTTTATCCCGAAATGATGTGATACAGTTGGGGTAAAAACCTCGAATTTGATGATGTAATGCGATCGCAGATCGATGCCAATCTAAATGATAATCTTGATCTTTAATTAAAGGGGCATAAGTTGCCAAGGCTTGATCTTGAGGAATCGGTTGAATTTCTCCTCTGTCTAATTTTACTAACGTTTCTACTAATAAATCAGCCCCCAATTGCGCTAAACGTTGTCCTAAATCCGTTGCATTTTCTAACAGTCCAATGGGTGTCACCGCTTTTAATAACATCGGCCCAGTGTCCATCCCAGCATCCATTAACATAGAAGTCATTCCCGTTTCCTCTTCCCCATGATATAAACACCATTGAATCGGGGCGGCTCCGCGATATTTCGGTAAAATTGAGCCATGACCATTCACACATCCCAACCGAGGCATATCCAGAATTTCTGGGGATAAAATTTGTCCATAAGCCACCACCACAAAAACATCCGCCTGAGCTTCTCGCAATAGATTTAAGGTGTTTTGATCTTTTTTCACCCGTTTGGGCTGCCAAATCGATAATTGATGGGTTTCTGCTAATATTTTGACCGGAGAAGGGGTCAATTGACTCCCCCGACCTCGGCGTTTATCCGGTTGAGTCACAACGGCTAAAATGTCAAATTCAGGATGGTCTAACAACCGTTCTAAAGTCGGAACGGCAAATTGAGGCGTACCAAAAAAAACGATTTTCATTATGTTGTAATCAGTTATCAGTTATCAGTTATCAGTTATCAGTTATCAGTTATCAGTTTAAGAGTGAATCTTTCATTGTTTTTAGGGTGTAATAGCGACTTCAATACGTCGATTGAGTTGGCGATTATTTTCAGAATTATTATTAACGGTAGGACGATTACCCCCATATCCAATAGCTGACCAGTGATAGTCTGTTCCAGCAGCTTCGGATAAATATTTCATCACCGCTTCTGCACGACTAAAAGATACATCTAAATTTTGTTGAGGATTTCCTTGATTATCCGTATGACCAATCACCCTCACCGCAGCCCCTTTATAAGTTTTAATATCCGCAATAATCGTATCTAAAATCACGTTAGCCCCTGGACGCAAAATCGTACTCCCCACATCAAACAACACATCACTGGGAAACGTAACAATTAAGGTATTGGAGTTTTGACGACGTTCCGGCTTTGCGGAAATCCCAGGGGGGGAAGGTTGAGTCGGTTTTTTATTTCCTGACCCAGAAGTTGAAGTTGCAGCCCCTAATTGCTGTTCGAGAATTTGTAAACGCTCCTCCAAAGGTTCCGTCGGACGACTCGATCCCAATTGGGTTTCTAAAGCCGCCGTTTTTCCCATGAGCGTATTTAACTGGCCCTGGAGTTGTTGCAACTGCACCCGCAGTTGTTGACGTTGGGGGTCAGTTAAAGTTTGACTGGGTGTGGGGATCGGTTGAGGGGAAGCAGAAGTGGGACTCACCACCGGAGTCGGGATCATTCCCTGGGTACCCCAATTTTGGGTTTTCTCAAGCAACTGTTCTGTTAAGGGAACTTCAGACCGAGAATTCGGATAGACTTGAGCAATTGCCATCCCCACAAACCAAGCCAGCACCGAACCCACCGTCAACAGCAGGAGGTTAAACACCATTGTTCCCACAAACAATAGGCCGTTAAATCGGCGAGGGGGAGGAGGGGTCGGCGGTTGAATTCGTGGCTTTGCAGATTTTGTCATCTTATCAGTTATCAGTTATCAGTTATCAGTTATCAGTTATCAGTTATCAGTTATCAGTTATCAGCTATCAGCTATCAGCTATCAGTTATCAATTGGTAACTAACAAGCTGTTAAATCTCAATGACATGATCAATTAATAACTATTAAGGATTAATTAATAATTATTAACTATTAACTCATGACTTCTGACTGATAACTGACTACTGATTATTAATACCTGATAAAGTCTGAACCTCCAAAGTGCCATCAGGATTAAAGGTGACTTGAAAATCTGCTAAGGGTTCATTGATGGGACGGTTCCCGACAGGTTTATATAATAAGTCTGGTAACGGGGTTTGTTCCGTTGCCGTTTCCGTTTCTGTTGCTGGATTTAAAGATTTATAACCCACAATTGCCCCATCTTTTGCCACACTCACCCGATAAACTAAGGGGACTTTCACATCCGCCGCAGGTATCCAAGCTTTAACCAATTTTTCATCGAGTTGAGCTTTTAAATCGTTAAGTTCTTGAACATCAGTAATGGGCTGTGGACTAGACAAATTAGACGCTAAAGGCGCTTCCGGTGTCCCTGAACTCGGTGATCCCGTTGGGGGGGACGCGCTGGGTGTGGGAATGGTTTCCGTCTGTGCTTGGGGTTGTGGTTTCGGGTCTTGAGGTCGTTTGACATCGGGAATGGGCAAAGCAAACACAGCTAAAGCCGTTAATACCAGACTCGATACCCCAATAGCTGCGGGCTTCACCCGTTGAGCAACAGGTTGTTCCGGTTTCAGATAACGTTTAGAAAGGGGTTTTAACTGGAGAGATAATTCAGGTAAGGTCTGGCTATCGGCTAAAAACTGATCGATTGCTTCAACCAGGTCAAATAATTGTACCGTTGTTAAATCCACCGTAACGGTTGGAGAATGAGGTAAAGAAGACTCCTCAGAGGAATTTTCCTCCGAAGACTCATAAACCCTTAACTGATGTAACTCTCCTGGGATGGGGCGCAATTCCACCAACTCCGGCTTGGCGTGAGGTCGTTCAGGGGGAATGAGTCCACTCAGGAACCCTTGAGCGTAGCGACTGACCTGTCGCACCAAACTCTCAAAAAACTCCCGTCCCCCGGTAATCGGTTGGGGGTAGCCCACAAAATGACATTCTGCATTCATGAGCTTATTTAAACTGGCTCTTCCGTCGGATTTCCCATCGGTTCCTTGGGGTAAGCCCTGCAAAATCAATTTGCAGTTCGGTAAACTATATTGACGTTCAATCGTCATTCGACTTCTCCATCAAACAAACTAATCCAAAATCGCTGCATTCCAGCCGTACCTGTGCAAAACAGAAGTTTCTCTAATAAACGGATGGCTAAATCGTTTAACTTCTCATCAGAACTATAAGCCATTACCAAAGCCCGTCGGGGATTCATGCGACTGCGGAAATGTACCCGAAATTGGGTTAAGTAGTTGGACAACTGTAAATGTCGTTCAATCGGAATTTGTTTTTGTTTTAGGGCTTCATAATCCATAAGTAACTGCCGAATTTTGGCGGTTAAGCGTCTTCCGAGGTTACAGATAATCACGACTAACGCTTTCGCCTCTAGCAGACTTAGGGTTCGACGCTGACTAAACCTGCGTAACGGGTTGGTACTACGAAGTCGCCATAATTTCACCCGATTTTGAATCACCGTTTGTAAATCGAGTTCTGAGATGATCACTAGCATATGTTCTGCACCCCCCAGATACAAGGCTTCAATTGCCAGTAACATCAAATCAATTTCTAACCGGGCACGACGTGGACATCCGTTCTCAGAAATCGCTAAATCCGGTAAACTGTCCAATATAATTGGGATTGACTGACTTTGGGACTGTTCTAACTGCATTACACTCACTGTTGCTGCCATAGCAGCACAACATTAATTCCAAAATACAAGAGGGCGTCACAGGTTCCATTTGGGCTGGAACAAGTCGCACCCATTATTTCAGATCACAAGCTTCTAGTGTACGATTTTTAAAGCATCTGTTTTTCTCCTTCAATTTTACTCCTCTTGCCTGGGATAGCTTGACCTCGACTTAGATTGTCCTAGTGAACTGGGGGGCAATCATCACAGCATGAGTCTGTTTAACGGATAATTCCAACAGAATCCAAAAAAATTATTAACACAACATTGCTATTTGTAACAGCGTTTTAAAGTAAACACAGGTTAAGCAAAAATACTCTTCCTGCTTTTTCCAACTGCCTCAGCCTTGGAGGTTGTTTTAGTGTCGTGGCTCATAGATACAAAATGCAGAAAATTAGTTCAAAAGAATTACTGGATTTATATAGCGATGGGAAACGGGACTTTGGTGCCCTAGATTTAAGTGGGTCAGATTTATTTGAAGCCAACTTAGAAGAGATTGACTTGGCAGGCAGCAACTTAAACGGGATTTATATGCCCTATTCTAATCTGAGTTACGCTAACTTACACCAAACTCAACTTCAAGATGCCCAACTCGGAGATACCCAACTTTACCAAGTGGATTTATCCGAAGCCAACCTTCAAGGTAGCAGTTTATCTCGATGTAACCTCCGCCATGCAGATTTAAGGGGCGCTAATTTGCAACATTGTAATTTACAAGGAGCCGATTTATATAATGCCAATTTGACAGAAGCTGACTTAAGATTTTCTAATTTAAGTAATGCTAATTTGGAAAATGCTAAGTTAACCAATGCTCAATTAGCAGGCTGCAATTTATTTCGCTCTAAAATGGCTAATTTATCCGATGCTCAATGTGATCATACCACCATTGGGCCCGATGGATATTAATCAGTTATCAGTTATCAGTTATCAGTTATCAGTTATCAGTTATCAGTTATCAGTTATCAGTTATCAGTTATCAGTTATCAGTTATCAGTGTAGAGACGGGCCATGGCGCGTCTCTACCAGTTGTCAGTTATCAATTTTGGGTCTAATTTTATAATGTCGATAACGACAATAATCTTTGAGAATGCGATCATGATCAAAACATAGGTTTTGGGGTATTTGCCAAGGTTCAAAGAGTTCTAAGTTTTTGGCATCATCTGCTGCTTGGGGTTCTCCCATAGCCGTCGCTAAAAAGACAACACTTAAGGTATGTTGACGGGGATCTCGATTCGGATTAGAATAAACATAAAATTGTTCAATTAATTCTATTTCTAATCTTGTTTCTTCTTTGGCTTCTCGAATAGCCGCCGTTTCTACAGATTCTCCATAATCTACAAATCCTCCCGGAATTGCCCATCCAAAGGGCGGATTTTTTCGTTCAATTAATACTATCGGTCGAGCCGGACGATCTATTAATTCAATAATTATATCAACGGTTGGAGTCGGATTTCGATAAGTCATAAATTGATGGTTGAAAAATATCGTTATTTTTTAATTTAAAGAATCAGATTGTTTTTTTAAAATTGAGGGAATTTTTTGTAAAATTTGGTTACTAATTTCTTCCGGGGTATCACCGGAATTAATCATAATTTCGAGATCGGCTTGAGCATACAGGGATTTGCGTTTTTCTAATAGGGTTTGTAATTGTTGTAAAGGATCGGGATGTTGTAATAAAGGCCGGGTTGTATCTTCTTTTAAACGATTATAGAGTTCTTCAACAGGAACATTAAGCCAAATAATAATTCCATGTCGAAGATAACTCCAATTCATCTTTTTCAGAATAATTCCTCCCCCTGTAGAAATCACAAATTTTTGATAAGCACAAAGTTGGGATAAAACCTGAGATTCTATATCTCTAAAAGCTTCTTCACCTTCGGTGGCAAAAATCTCAGCAATAGATTGATTGGCTACTTTACTAATCAACTCATCGGTATCGATAAATCGATAATCTAATTGTTTGGCTAGAATTTGTCCAATGGTAGTTTTACCCGACCCCATCATTCCAATTAAATACAGATTAATGCTTTGTAACCGTTCTTGCAAAATTTATAGCTCCCTTTCAACTCAATATCTAATTCTATCATTAAACGAGATTTTATTAATAAAAACCAGCTTAAAATCCCTGTCATTTAAACTTTATTTTCGATAAGGTTCATCACTCTCGTCTTCATCTAATCCCCAATCTTCATCATCATCCTGAGTCGGATAATTAGGCGGTTCAATATCATTTTGGATTTTAGTTTGAGGAGGAGGGGTAATAATCCGATAATCAGCATCATAAATCGTTTCTACTTTCCCAACTCCGGTACTACTTGCATCTCCTCGATAACCATAGGAATAAACCGAACCTGACCAAGATTCTGATTTAGGTTGTTGTTCGGTTTCATAAACTTTAGATTCAGAATCAGGGGAATTGTTACTAGAGGATGAGTTTGAAGCGGGTTGAGAAACTGATGGTTTTTCTTCTGCGTCCCAGGAGGGATTAAAGGGTTTTACTTTTGTCTCCCAATCATCATTGGAACCCTCGCCATCAGATGTTTCTGGTTCCGAATTGCTAACGGGATCATAGCGGGTATAAACTGACGCTTGAGGCGGTTCAGGAGGGGGAGAAGTATAACCCCAAGAAGCATTACGGTCAGGTTCTACAGGCGGTTTAGAAGATTCTTGAAAGGTAGTTGCAGCCTTAATATTAGTATTAGAGAATTGGAATAATTGGGCAATCATCCAATAAGTTAATATTCCGGCGGTAATTGCAATTAAAATCCACAAAGAAAGCGGTAAGGCAGGTAATTGATTTCCTAAAAAAATTAAAGGTAAGGATGGCGTTAGATTTTGAATCGTAAAGATCGCCAAGCCTCCCACAAGAATTAGTAAAGTAATCAGTTGTGTAATAGACATTTTTTTAAAAGTGAAAAGAAGGACGGTTGTAGAGACGTGCCATGGCACGTCTCTACAGGGAATTGTATCGACCAAATTAAGCTTTAAGGAAAATAAGGTTCATCGTTGTCATCTGACGCTTCACTGCCTCCACCAACAGCAACTAAATCAATTTGTTGACGATAGTAGTCTACACTTTTCACCTGAACTTCGACATTATCCCCTAGACGGTATTGATTGCGATTTTTGCGACCGACTAAGGTTTGTTGACGAGAACGGTATTCATACCAGTCATCTTTGAGAGAGGAAACATGAACCAGTCCTTCCACCCGTAATGTTGTACCACCTGGGGACTGTACCTCAATTTCCACAAAGAATCCATAGGACTGAACCCCAGTAATTAACCCGATGAAGTTTTGACCCGTGCGTTCCTTCATGAACCCGGTTTTCTTGAGTCCTTCTAAGTCTTCCTCCGCGTCAACTGCGACGCTTTCCCGTTCACTCAGATGCACCACTAACTGGGTAAACTGACTTTCTAACTCATGCTGAATTTCCGGGGGAAGCACATTCCAGCTAATTTTGCCATGACAGGAAGAATGTCCCAACTCAACCCGATCTTTCGCACGAGTTGAACGACGATCTCGTCCTTCGTCAAATACCGTTTTGAGTACCCGCAAAATCTGTAAATCGCAATAGCGAGACAAAGGGGAAGTGCAATGGGTATAACAGGGAAGGGCTAACCCAAAATGCAGTTTAGCGGTGGTACTGTAAACCGCAGGTTTGAGGGTTTCTTCTAATAAATAACTTAAAACCCGTTCGGCTCGACTATTGGCTAATTCTTCAGTAAATTCTTGGAAGGTACTCGGTTGAACTTCTTCGTCTTCTTCCAAAAACAATTCCGTCCCCAAATGGGTCGATAATTTTGCTAACTCTGACACATCGGATGATTCTGGTGGCGGTTGAACCCGATAAATCGCCGGAACTCCCAAGGTGTGTAAATGACTAGCGACAATTTGATTTGCTAATACCGTTAATTCGGAAATCATCGCCCGGGCGGGAGACAATGAAGACAGAACAATTGGCCCTAATTCCCCTTCATCATTAAAATGGCAATGGGTATCGGGTAAATTAAGTTCAAAACTGCCCCGTTCTAGGCGAATTTGGCGCACAGCCCGACTTAGTTCTAACAAATTTTCTAAAACGTTGGCGAAGGGAGAGGGTTCACCATCGAGAATAGCCTGAGCTTGGTCAAAGGTGAGTTGATGATCGACCCGTACCACACTGGGTTGGATGTCGTATTCAACAACTCGTCCAGCCATATCCAATGTAATCATAATGGATAGGGTT
This sequence comes from Planktothrix mougeotii LEGE 06226, assembly GCF_015207485.1. NCBI lineage: Bacteria > Bacillati > Cyanobacteriota > Cyanophyceae > Oscillatoriales > Microcoleaceae > Planktothrix > Planktothrix mougeotii. The sequence continues at coordinate 18,696 of NZ_JADEWU010000049.1, read as the reverse complement.
AATCGTTCCTCATTGGGAACTAAGGCCAAACGTTCGCAACACAGGGTTTCAGGATAAATCGGAATCAGTTTATCGGCTAAATAAATCGCCGTTCCCCGTTTACGCGCTTCTCGATCCAGATCGCTATCGGGGAGAATATAATGGGCAGCATCCGCTAAATGTATCCCTAATTGCCACTGATCGGATTTTGTTTGTTCGATGCTAAAGGCATGATCAATGCAGGGGAGACGGTGGGGAGGTTCGGAATCTTTGAAAACCGAAAATTCAGGATTTCCTAAATCTGGTTGAAAACTAATGGTTAAGACATTGCGAATATCAGCCCGATTTTTGAGATCGGTTTTTTTCAAGGTGCTAGAAATACCCTCGGCTTCTCGTAAGGCTCCGGCGGGCCATTTTCGCGGTAAATCATGTTTACAACAAACAATATCTAAATCATCCGCATCTTCCGCATCAGAACCCAGAATTTGAACCACATGACCCATGGGACGATGAACACCAATGGGATAGCGTAAAACCTCAACATGAACTAAATGATCGACCGCTCCACTTAATTCTTCAGCATCATTAATTAAATCTAATTCAAATAACAAACGGTCGTCTAAGGGAACGGCGCGATAGCCTGTTTTGGTTTGTTTAATTCGGGCTAAAACCGAAGGATTAGCGCGTTCTAAAATGAGATAAACTTCCCCTTCCGGTGAACGACGACGGCTGCCTTCTTTTATAATCCTAACGAGAACGCGATCGCCATTCCAAGCGGTACTCAGATGACTTTCTCGAATATAAACATCTTCTGCTCCTTCGGCATCTTGAATGGCAAAACAGAAGCCTTTACTCGAACATCTGAGTTTCGCTTCCACAATTCCTTCTTCGGGAATTCGTCGATAACGACCCTTATCTTTTTCTAAAACGCCAATCCGTTCTAACGCATCCAAAGCAATCTGAAATCTACGGAGACTTTCCTCGTCGGGAGCGAGTTTTTTTTCTAGCGCTTTGGGGGCGACTAATTTATCATCGGAAAAATAAGCTAACAGTGTAGCGATTGAAAATTCCATGTAGCGATTAATCCTCGTTGTCTGAATTTAGGCCAGTGGTCAGTGTCGCAACCGTAATCATCCTTGCGCGAGTCAGATCACCTCATCGTTTAGCAGATGAAACCCAGGGAACTATTCTACCCATTGAGGAGGTGTAGGAATTCCTCAGTGGCTCATCGCAGAACCCCATCAAGGACAGTGTTACAATGAGGAATGCGGAAAGCGGTCTGTCGGATGATAGATGAGAAAGGCTTTGGATTAGACCGTAACATCTATTGCCTTCAAGCCAACTAACTCTGAGCGTAGGTCATAGCACCCAATGTTGATTCCCTTGGTGCTGTCGGGATAGGGTACAGAATTTGTGACGTATGGCTGCGTAAATGACTAACTTTTAAGTATATCGTAGTTTGTTTAGGAAATTTTAATCATGCTGTCTCAATTAAGAACTCGTTATCCTACAGGAAGTTTAATTTCTGAGTTACTGACGATTTATCAAGGAAAATATGTGGTTCGCGCCGTTGTCCAAGTGGAGGGTGTAATCTTGACAACGGGATTAGCGGCGGCGGATACTGTTGAATTGGCAGAAGATCAAGCCAAGAAACGAGCTATTCAAGCGCTGGAACTGGACACAACCCTCCCTAAACTTTCGAGTTCAACTGAACCGTTGAAACCTGCGGTGATGGAGGTTAAGAATCAAGTTGTTAGTCCTCCCCCTTTACCCTCAGAACCTGTGAAAATTGAGAGTCCTTCCCCGGTGTCCTCTGGGGTTGTTTCCTCAGAAACCCTGAATGTGAGGATGGCGGAGTCTTCTTCCTTAACTTCGGATGACTGGTTATCAGCAACCTATATCCAGCCTAAAACGGAAAAACAAGCCTCCAATTCTGAGAAAGAAACACAATCATCTCCTGCTAAGGGGTCTAAAGGACGGAGTGCGTCTTTACCCCCGATTCCTAGCTCAACAACAGAAGCAGTTTCGACTTATAATGATGAACCGGAATTGAGTAGTCCAGCACCTGCAAGTCGTCCCCTGGAAACAACGGATTTTTCCTCAGATATTGCCAAAACGGATATTGAATTAAAACGTTTAGGTTGGACTCCTGAACAGGGTTCTGCCTATTTACAAAAAGCCTATGGAAAGCGTTCTCGCCGTTTATTAACGGATGCAGAATTATTGGATTTTCTGCATTATTTAGAGTCTCTTTCTACACCCACAACGGTAGAACCATAAGGGGATTTTGACCCGAAGAATTAAAAGTCAGAAAAGCAGATTAATTCCGGCTAATTTACCTACTCTGATCAGTATAAAATCCCAATCGAGAAAACGGTTTTATTTCGGTTGGGAGTTGACTACGGAAATAGGGAAATACAGAACAAGGAAACACTGAACGGTTAAAGATGGGGGCGGAATTGATAAAGTTGAAACCGTTTAAACGGTCATGATTTTTGATGATCAATCACCAATTATTGAATGAGAAAGGACGGTGAATAGTGTTTTTACGACGTTTAGAATATAAGACTTATATGAAATCTTTAAATATTGGGTAAAAATAATTAACCCGGTTGCTAATTACTTTTTACTATCCCCTATTCCCTTTTACCCTTCCAGTTAAGCTGTTCGTAATTCGTAATTCGTAATTCGTAATTCGTAATTCGTAATTCCCTTTAAATATCTCAGGGTTTAACCCAAATTTTTGACCACCGAACTTGGTTTCTTCGTGTAAAATTGTAAAATTACCCTTGCTTCCTATCATTAACACTCTATGAAAAGCGCATTTTTAGACCGCCTCCACAGTCCTGAACGTCCCGTTATCGTATTTGATGGCGGAATGGGAACCAACCTACAAACCCAAAACCTGACGGCGGATGATTTTGGCGGAAAAGATTATGAAGGCTGTAATGAATATTTAATTTATACCAAACCGGAAGCCGTTGCGAATGTTCATCGAGGCTTTTTAGAAGCAGGTGCAGATGTAATTGAAACCGATACTTTTGGTGCGACTTCTATTGTTTTAGCAGAATATGATTTAGCCGATAAAGCATACAATTTAAACAAAACCGCAGCCGAATTAGCCAAGGGTTTAACAGCAGAATATTCGACACCCGAAAAACCCCGATTTGTTGCAGGTTCAATGGGCCCAGGAACCAAACTTCCCACCCTCGGACATATTGATTTTGATACCTTACATCATGCGTTTGCAGAACAAGCCGAAGGATTATTTGATGGAGGTGTAGATTTATTCATCGTTGAAACCTGCCAAGATGTGCTGCAAATTAAAGCAGCCTTAAACGGAATTGAAGATGTTTTTGCTAAAAAAGGAGAACGTCGTCCGATTATGGTTTCTGTCACAATGGAATCCTTTGGAACGATGTTAGTCGGGTCAGAAATGAGCGCGGCGTTAACAATTTTAGCACCCTATAAAATTGATATTTTAGGATTAAATTGTGCCACTGGCCCCGATTTAATGAAAGAACATATTCGTTATTTATGTGAACATTCTCCCTTTATTGTGTCTTGTATTCCTAACGCAGGTTTACCCGAAAATATTGGGGGAAAAGCCCATTATAAATTAACGCCAATGGAACTAAGAATGGCGTTAATGCACTTTGTAGAAGATTTAGGCGTTCAAGTCATTGGCGGCTGTTGTGGAACTCGTTATGAGCATATTCAAGCTTTAGCTGAAATTTCCCAAACTCTCAAACCCAAACAACGAGAACCCCAGTTAATTCCGGCGGCGGCTTCTATTTATAGTACCCAAAGTTATGAACAGGAAAACTCCTTTTTAATTATTGGTGAACGTCTCAACGCCAGTGGGTCGAAAAAATGTCGAGATTTACTCAATGCTGAAGACTGGGATGGGTTAGTTTCTTTAGCAAAATCCCAGATAAAAGAAGGGGCACAAATTTTAGATGTAAACGTCGATTATGTCGGACGTGATGGGGTGCGAGATATGCGTGAATTGGTGTCTCGTGTCGTGACTAACGTGAATTTACCCTTGATGTTAGACTCCACAGAATGGCAGAAAATGGAAGCGGGGTTAAAAGTTGCTGGGGGTAAATGTTTACTCAATTCTACCAACTATGAAGACGGCGAAGAACGCTTTTATAAAGTCTTAGAAATCGCTAAAAAATATGGGGCTGCTATTGTGGTAGGAACCATTGACGAAGACGGAATGGCGAGGACAGCAGAGAAGAAATTTGAAATTGCTAAACGTGCCTATAATGATGCCATTAATTATGGAATTCCAGCCCATGAAATCTTTTTTGACCCTTTAGCATTACCGATTTCTACGGGTATTGAAGAAGATCGAAATAACGGAAAAGCAACAATCGATTCAATTCGCCAAATTCGTCAAGAATTACCCGGATGTCATGTTGTTTTAGGGGTTTCTAATATTTCCTTTGGCTTAAACCCGGCTGCGCGACAAGTGTTAAATTCTGTATTCCTCCATGAAGCAATGCAAGTCGGGTTAGATTCAGCTATTGTGAGCGCGAATAAGATTTTACCTCTAGCAAAAATAGACCCTGAACATCAAGAGGTTTGTCGCAAATTAATTTATGATCAACGAGAATTTAATGGGGATGTTTGTGTTTATGATCCATTAGGAGAACTCACCAATCTGTTTCAAGGAAAAACCACAAAACGAGATCGCTCAGGAGATGCTAATCTTCCCATAGAAGAACGGTTAAAACGTCATATTATTGACGGAGAACGTATCGGATTAGATGATGCCTTAGCCGAAGCTTTGAAACAATATCCCCCTTTAGATATTATCAATAATTTGCTGTTAGATGGCATGAAAGTGGTGGGAGAATTGTTTGGGTCTGGGCAAATGCAGTTACCCTTTGTGTTACAATCTGCCCAAACCATGAAAGCCGCCGTTGCCTATTTAGAACCCTACATGGAAAAATCGGAAACGGGGGATAATTCCAAAGGAACCTTTATCATTGCTACTGTTAAAGGGGATGTGCATGATATTGGGAAAAATTTAGTCGATATTATTTTATCAAATAACGGCTATCGGGTGATTAATTTAGGGATTAAACAACCCGTTGAAAATATTATCAATGCTTACCAAGAACATAAAGCCGACTGTATTGCCATGAGTGGATTATTAGTGAAATCCACCGCCTTTATGAAAGATAATTTAGAGGCATTTAACGAAGCCGGAATCACAGTTCCCGTGATTTTAGGAGGGGCTGCGTTAACCCCTAAATTTGTTTATGAAGATTGCCAAAATGCCTATAAAGGTCAAGTGATTTATGGAAAAGATGCCTTTTCTGACTTGAACTTTATGGATAAATTGATGCCTGCAAAAAAAGCAGAAAAATGGGATGATGCTCAAGGATTTTTAGGAGAATATGCAGAAGCGAAGAAAATTAAAGTCAAGTTAGAAACGGTGAAACAGGTTTCAGAAAGTCCTGAAGAAATTGTCATCGATACCCGACGTTCTGAAGCCGTTGAGGTTAATATTCACCGACCTACCCCGCCCTTCTGGGGAACGAAAATCTTACAACCGGAAGATATTTCCTTAGAGGAGGTTTTCTGGTATTTAGACTTACAAGCCTTAATTGCTGGTCAATGGCAATTCCGCAAACCCAGAGAACAATCACGGGAAGAATACGATGCTTTCTTAGCGGAAAAAGTCTATCCTATTTTAACGGAATGGAAAGCCAAAATTTTAGCAGAGAAATTATTACATCCTACGGTGATTTATGGGTATTTTCCCTGTCAAGCGGAGGATAACTCGTTACTTATTTTTGATCCTGAAAATCATCAAAAACAGGTTGCTCGTTTTGACTTTCCTCGACAAAAAGCAGGAAAACGGTTATGTATTGCGGACTTTTTTGCCCCGAAAGAAAGCGGACAGATTGACGTCTTCCCGATGCAAGCGGTAACAGTTGGAGAAATTGCTACAGAATACGCCCAAAAACTATTTGCTGAAAATGACTATACGAATTATTTGTATTTTCATGGAATGGCTGTTCAAACCGCAGAAGCGGTAGCAGAATGGACTCACGCAAAAATTCGCCGCGAGTTAGGGTTTGGCAATGAAGAACCCGATAATGTTCGGGATGTTTTAGCCCAACGTCATCGGGGTTCCCGCTATAGTTTTGGATATCCGGCTTGTCCGAATATTCAAGACCAATATAAACAGGTGGAACTGTTACAAACTGACCGAATTAAGATGTATATGGATGAAAGTGAACAACTGTATCCAGAACAATCTACAACGGCGTTTATTACCTACCATCCTGTTTCTAAATACTTCAATCTTTAACCTCATGTTTCATTTTTACTAACCCATCATGGGTTAGATGTGTTAATATGAGCAAAGAGTGTTCCTGAGAAGGTAGATTTATTTTTAAGTTCTGCCTTTTCAGAGTATTCACTTCACCATCAATTTACATTATCTTTCATCTCTTTTGGAGATCAATAAGATTCCTTATGAAAACTACAGTAATTGATGTAACTGGACTTAGCGACAAGCAAATTGCTCTGGTCGAAGAAATTGTAACAGCACTTCGGTCTGTTCCTGACAATCAACAAATTAATCAAGGGGGTAATGATGGCGTAACCGTAACTTCAGAAGATGATGAACTCGGGCAAATTCATGCAGAATTTAGTTGGCTGATTGCCGATATTGGCGTTAAGGAACCCATCAGCAGAGCAAAAATATATGACACAGGATAAAATGCAAAAAAGCTTCCTAGATACAAATATATGGGTCTATTCTGTAGACACCCAGAGTGGGGATAAACACAGAGCATCATTAAAGATTTTAAGACCCAGTGAACAGGAAATATTGTGCGTTTCCGATCAAATTCTTGCAGAATTTTATTCTGTTATGACCAGTAGTAACCAAGTCAAGAAACCTATTACACCAGTAGAAACAATATGGAGAATAAAACGACTGATTCAAATGCCTAATATCCAACTGTTACCAGAAGGTAAGCTCTTTTCTATAGGGTGTCCGACGACGGAATAACACCCGCAAAGCTTCAATATCTTCTTTACCCCGATGTTTCAAAGCATAAGCTCTAAGTTCAGCATGGGTCATGTTTTCAAAATCTGATGTCATAAAAACTCTCAAATTATAGTCTCTCAGTGACTCTCCCAAGAAACGGACTCAATGCAAAACCCGCTTACACCCTCTTAACGAAACGCTCGAATTTGCTTTCGTGAATCCATCCTCCACCACAAGCTTGCTAAGGGTTTTCGCCTTTTGGTGACTTCATAAAAAAAATTCAGCAAAAAGCTTGCATCTTCTAGAGCGTTGTGCTACATTAAGAAATTGTCGGACGCATAGCTCAGTTGGTTAGAGCACCACGTTGACATCGTGGGGGTCACTGGTTCGAATCCAGTTGTGTCCATCAATGCCACTCTCACCCATAAGTACCGCCATATCAACATTTTTGTTGATTATCATATTATTTGTCGTCATTCCTGGGTCTATCGCTTAAGCCTGTTTGTCATCCCCCCCAGTTTAAACTTTAAAACTCAATCATAATCTAAAGGGTGGGCAATGCCCACCTTTTTTGATCTTAGAGATTTTGGTTATTTTAAGCGATCGCTACCACCACAATAAAGGCGATCGCAAATAATATAATAAATGTCCAAATAGAATCGGGTTGATTAAGACGTTTTTGGCGATCGCATCTCAAACACACATAATGATCGGGGTCTTATAAATCATTATGGTTTATTTGTATAATTAATTTTATTGACTTACTTATCGCTTTAAATCCTTCTTAACAGAGATAACTCCTTCACACCAACATTTTTTCTCTGCTTCCTCTGTGGACTCCATAACAGTTGTCATGAAGTAATCTAGTTGATTTTTCTGATCTTCAGAAAGGTTGTCATCTGTCATATATTTTTTCACCGCACCCACACAACAGCCTAATCTTTGACATCGATATTTTTTATATTTTTCTGGTTCATTATCAATAAAAGCACGTTCATCTAAAGCCCATTTACACTCGTCTTGATAGGAACAGTTAGAAACAGTTATTTTCCATCTGTTTTCACCTTCCTGTTTTTCAATGTTAGGTCGATCATCTTCATTCCAAATGCCAACGCGGATTAAATTATCAGCAAGATAGTTAATACAATATTTAATTACAGTAGTATCAATATCGCTATTTTGAGGTTTGGTGTGATTCGGAAACTCAACCAACTGTTTTACTAATTCACAGAAAGTGTCATCTATAATCTCTTTTGCTTTTGAATAATGAGGGTTTCTGGCGACAATTGCTTTTTCATAAGATTTAATCCAAGCTAATATTTCCTTATCACTATCATTTGGCTTGAGTAAGTCTAGTTGTTGTTTAATCCATTCGTCTTGCTCTTCACTGGGTCTGTTTTCTTGCTCGCAAGCTTTTTCTAGCAGTTTTTCAAGTAAATCACGGTCACTTGCTGTATGTTCAAGAACTTTTTGGATAAAACCATAAAGAGGATTAGTTTTTCCTTTTAGTTGTGGGTTAAATTTGATGACTATTTCTACAGCTTGGCTTTTTTCTCCCTCTGTAGCTGATTGCCATCTTTCACCGACTAAACTGGTAATGATAAATTTAATTTCTAATTCCTTTGATATTTCGTTATTTTGTAGCCAAGTAAGGGCTATATCTAAATCATCTTTTTGTAACAAATGAGATTTATCCTCAAAAGAATCTTTCCAATCTATGAAAGACTTGGCATAAGGACGAATACCTAATAGTTTTTGAGAAACCCAAGTGTGATCGAAGAGATAACGATAAATTTTGTTGAGTATTTTTAGTTTGTTACCTTCTTTGATAATTAAATCCATTGTTGCTAATTTTGTATGTTCTGGACTCTCATCAAAATTTACTTCTCCACTTTCCAAAATTTCCCGATAGCTAAAGAGAAGCCAAAAAGGATCAATACTGGAGTCATTAAAAAAGCTATTTTCAATTTTAGTTTTCTGATCTTTTACTTTCGCTAGATACTCTCGTTTAACTGGTTTATCTATAGTATTTTCAATTGATTTTTTCAGCCCTTTTACTAAATCCTCAACCCACTTTTTCTCTGTTCCCGGTGTTGGAGCTTTCCTTGGTTTTTTGCCTCCTCCTGTAAAAATCTCAAAAAGAGTATCATTGAAAAATTTTTGCCCTCCCGTCCAATCATTCATTTCTTTAATTATTAACTCATAGTTAGATTTTTCTGGAATCTTCTTTTGAGCATTACCCCAAAAATCTTGGCTATCTCTTAAAAACGTAAAGTCTTGTTCTGTAAGCCCTGTTTTACCTTCTTTCCATTTTTGGGCATTTTCGAATTCATCTCCAAACAAAAGATAAAGCTGTTTTTGTTCCTCAATAGCGGTTTGCCAAGCCTCAAGTTTTTCGGCATAAGGTTTGATGTTTGCTAATTGCTCATTAACCCATTCAATTTTCTGCGTAACCCATGTTAAATCAAAAATTCGTTCGTATATAAGATTAAATGGTTCTAAATATCCATCTGGCGTTCTAATAACTAAACCAGATAATCTTAGTTCTATTTGTATGGCATCAAGATCATTCGCTACAATCTTTTTATTATTATCTTCCAATATTCTCTTATACATTTCCAAAAGAGCTACGGTGTTTGGGTTGTCTATAATACGGCCTTTTATTGTTTTGAAATGCTCCTGTGGATCTGTCTTACTAATCATATACTCTTTTTCAACTAAATCTGAGATAACAGGATTTCGCGTTTCAGGGTCTTCTGATACTATTTCACATAAATGTTGGGTTAACAATGGCTGTCCATTAGTCCATTTTATTATTTCTCTTAAAACAGCTTTAGGTTCTGTACAGTTTTCTAAACCATTAACTAACTTAGATTTTTCAGCTTGAGAATATGTAAAACCTCTAAGCTCAATTCTCTTTCCTATATTAAACGATGTAATATTTTTATTTTGAATGAAATCAGAAGGCGTTCCTACTCCAATTAAACAAAAAGTAATATGATTGGATCTTGGAAGAAAAGACCGATCATTATCCCAAGAACGAATCCACGAAAAAAAAGAATTTGTATTAAGTTCTTTGAGCAACCGAATTGAATCTATTTCATCTAAAAAAATCACTATATTTTTTCTAGTATCATCTAATAATTTAGTTAATAAACTTTCTAATTTATTCAAATCATCACCTTTGCAATTATCCCAATAACTATCCCAATCAAAACCAGGAATTGTTATAAATTGCATTATACGAGATGCAATAGATTCATACGATTTTTTTGTTTCAGATTTCTGTTCAGTTTCAGATTTCTGTTCAGTTTCAGATTTCTGTTCAAGTTTGCTCAAATCAACGTGAGCACAAATAATATCCTTAGCCTTTAGTTCCTCGATGATTTGTGCTGCTAAAGTTGATTTGCCCATTTGTCTTGAGTTTAGCACATAGCAAAGTTCTCCTCGACTCAAAAAATCTAATAATTTTTGATCAGCTTCACGACGGACATAAGTAGGATGACCCGCCGATAAACTTCCGCCAACTTTATAAATGATTTTTGTGTTCATAATGTTTATTGTGAGAATTTTTGATTGAAATAATAGCGATATAAATTGTTCCGAAAATCGACACGATTATCTTGTTTTGTCACCAGACCAAGACTATCCAGCAAAAAGAATAATTTTTTATCCTCAATGCTAACAGGTTCATTTCCTTCCACTAAACCTCTGAGTGTTGTTATCATTAAGTTTGAGCTTTTTGATTGTTCAAGATCATCCCAAATTCTTTCAAGATGCTGTTTGAAGATTTGTACTAAATTTTCTAATGAAATAAATTGAGCAAAGTTAAACTGTTTTTTTTGAATTTTCATCTCCGATCCCAACTCAGTAATAATTTGCTCTATTAAGTAAGGATGACCTCCAACTTGTGACATAATTTCAACCACTTTTTGATCACTTAACTGAATATCATGCTGTCTAGCCAAATTATCTATTTCCAGTTTAGTAAAGTCTATTAATTCAGGAATATCTCCTACATTAAAAGGAGATTTTTCTTTATCCAATTTTACATAAGATTCTGTTGAATGAACTAGGACTAATCGAAGCTTTCCCCAATCATCATCAAGTTGTCCTGTTTCATGCCAAGATCGTAACAAGGTTAGAAAAGATGGTGCAAAGTCGCAGGGGAAAACTAGATCGACATTAAGCAACACTAATACTAAAACTTTATTGTTAATTTTGCTGAAAATATTTTTGTCAAAATAACTATCAATTTTAGCGTAGTTGTTACCCTTAGCAGATTGCCAATATGCACTAACATCAACATTGTTTATTTCTAATTGTCTTTGTAATTTTTGAATAACACTGTTACAAAACCATTGTAAAAATTCACTAAAATCTGCAATGTCTTCAGATAAGCGAAAATTCAATAATACAGTCAAGTATTGTTTATTATGAACATAATCCAAAATCTTTTTTAATAACATAGTTTTACCCATCTTTCGAGGGGCTCTGATGCGGAGTATATTTCCTCTTTGTTCAATTGCGTTATAACATTTGTTTTGAAGACGTTGACGTTCTACACATATCCCTTGCACACCTGGTGACCGCCTATTCCATTCTCTCTGAACTACCTCCTTAAGATTTTCATTAGTAATTGGTGCATCAAATACCTCTTTAAGCAACTTTCTTAATTTATAACTATGATCGTTCTGAAGAGTGTTAGCAGAATAGTTAATCACGTTAGCAATTGTTTGAAATTGCTCTCCTGCATTTACGTCAGGGTTCCAATTGAAAATATAAGGAAATAATCGGCGATCACTTTCATTCATTGATAATCCTTTTTGTTCCAGTAAAGACTGAACAAAATTTAATGCTTGAGCTACAGAGATTGTCTCATTCATAATAGTTTCAGTTATTTTCAGATAAATTGACTAACTTTTCAGTTTCTTTCAGTAAATTTCATTTCAGTTTATTTCAGTTTTTAAGGGTGATTTTGTCTTAATTTTTGTGCTTTATCAGTATCCTACAGGGATTTTTTTAGAGTAGTTTCATTCACCAAAAATAGAGTTATCTTATTAACTAGAAGACAAATTAACCTTTTTTGGTTAATCGTTCTTCAAAGTAAGGTGTCCTAGCCTATTTCCTTGCAAGAGCACGGCTAGGCCACCGTTCATAAAAAGGATTACTATTTATTATGCTAACGGAAAAAAACCGATGGTTGTTTCTTGAAACAACTCTTACAGTTGTAGTCGGTTTAGCTCATACCGGTGCAGGTATCTTGCTAAGCTATCTTTTTCTCTTTGGTCACATCTACTATGAACAACGCCAAGTTCCTCCTTCCCAAACGAGTATAACTCGCATCCAAAACCAACAGGTTAGAACTAAACAATCACCCACAATAGAGGAGCAAAAACGATCATAAAGCGAGAAAGAGATCTCCGGTTTTTTAATAAATCGGAGTTTTCTTAACCTCATCCCCACAGTAATGGCTATAATTTAACCTAATTGTTGCTCATTAGCAACAGTCCATTGGTTATTCTTCGCCTCCGTTTCGGCTGCTTGGGCAATTTTCTTGGCAACGGCAAGTGTCATAACGGGTTTTCGTGTCATAATGAGTCCTTTTTTATCTCTGTCGATTTTTTAATTGCATCGATAATCTTCTCTTTAGTATTGTTAAAACGAGTTTTTATCAAATCCGGTCTTGTTGACTTGGCACAAACAACACACAAAACATAGTCAGGATTATCTGATATTTTGAGAGTAATAACTCTCTTCTCTTGGGTAACTAATTCCATTTCTTGCACTGCAAGTTGCAGTTCTGCATATTTAGCTTCCGTATCAAATTTACCTATTGTTTCAGCAGTTCCAGTGGCGATAAAATCCAAGGAATTACTGTCAAGAGGATAAGACCATTGTATTGTAGCATCATTCAAGACGAACACTACATCAACTCCTCTTAGTTCTGTAAAACCTTTTAAAATATCATTCATTTCATCATCAGTATGGTTTGGCATATTGACCTCCTTCTAATTGGTATAAAATTAATTTATGGACTCTTGTTTGTGAGTTGATAGAAACAAATTTGTAGGATGCTCCTTTTTAAAGCCATCTTTCATCGCCTCATCAACAAAAATAAATCCTTTACAGCGACATTGTGTTGGTGTTTCATTGGCATCCTTTGTTCCTGGGATTGTCTCAATTACTGATTCCATGTGGTAATCCAATTTTTCTCTTTTCTTAAGTGGCAATTTATCCTCTTTCATATATTTGTGAACTGCCCCAACAAAAGATGCTAATCTGGGGCATCGGTATTCTCCATTTCTTTGAAATTCAGGTTCCTCCTTAGCCCATTCACAACCTTTTCTGTAGGTACAGTTTTCAACAGTAATCTCTAATACTTCTGCTCTGTAATCATTGAGTGGCTCAATTTTGAATTCTTGTACAGAAGTGAAAATACCACCATTTTTCAAATTCTCAATATGATGCTCAATAGAAGCCTTCATTGTCTCAAATCTTCTACTGGTAGCTTCTTGTAGATCCTCATCTGGTATATCATAACCAGGGTTTTTTCCCTCTTCTTTGAGGCGTTCAACTTCTTTTTTAAGGCTTTTAGTCAATTGATCTACTGCTTCCCGACAAGCTTTGTCGATCGCTCTTTTTGCATACGGACGTTCTTTGGCAACGATCGCCTTTTCATAAGCCACTGTCCAACACTGCAACAAAGACTTGAATCTTTTTGCTTCGTCTTTATCTTCTTTACATGGGTCATCTGGCATAGTTATCGCCTCAATTAATTTCTGTAAATATTCAGAACTCAACAAAAATTATCGGATTAGAAATAAAGTCTTGAATTTTAGCTTTGTTTTTGTATTAAAGAGCGAATAATGTGAGATTGTCAATAGATTTATGTTACGAAACATTAACCAGACTCAAAAGCTAGAAGATACTCAGGATAGGGTGGGGCTTGGGGTCAAGGCCATTAGTGTCAACAATCATGCTAAAAGTAGGCGATCAAACCTGAATTCCCTTGCTCTGATCCCAAGTCAATGATCCCCCCTAACCCCCCTTAAAAAGGGGGGGACAGGATTTCAAAGTCCCCCTTTCTAAGGGGGATTTAGGGGGATCTGATCTCAGCTTTAATCACAGGTTTTCGGCTGAAGTTGGCGGGCTTTGGGTCAAGCCTATTTCATCTTTATATGAAATCCTTAAATGTTTGCTACGCATCTGTCCCCTGTAGAGACGTTGCATGCAACGTCTCTACAGGAGATTTAGGGGATTATCTGTAGTATCAATTTCTCTTCTGCTAAACTAAGTATACAATCAGACACTATTTTGAATTTCTTTTATTAATTTAGCATAGGTTTCCGCAGGGCGATCGCCTAAATGGTCTTCAATTTCCCGTTCTGTACCCCGATGAAAATCAATACTAAATAACCCAAATCTAGGGGTATAAGACCCCCATTCATAATTATCCGTTAATGACCAGTGCATATATCCCAAAATCGGAATATTTTCCTTTAATAACTGTTGAATTTGACGCAGATGGGCTTCTAAAAATTGACTGCGCCGCAGTTGGTCAGAACGTCGAGTTGCTATACTATTATCGGGTTTTCGACGTAACGCCATGCCATTTTCAGCAATTAAAATGGGGAGGTTATATTCCTGAGCATAATATTTACAGAAAAATGATAATCCTTCAGGGAGCGCTCGCCAGTCCCACCATTTACTCGTAATTCCCGTCATTAACCAATTTCTAATCCCTTTCGTTTTAAATTCAAAATCAGAAAAAGACGGTAAACGGAAGGTATGAGCAATAAAAGGATCATAATAATCTATAGCGAGATAATCATAAACTTTTTGGCGAGGAGAAGCCATTAATTCTTGCCAATAATAATCTAAATGTTTAATATCAAACGTGCGATGACCAATGCGATTTCCCATCCAACGGGCTAACCGTCCCAATTGATAGGGAATATCTTTCCGAAAAGGTAAAGAAGCTCGACGCAAAGCGGTTTCTAAATGTTTAGCTTGAGCATAAACATAATTTCTAAGTTCCTTGGGTTTGACTTCGCGGGTCTGTGCATCTAACAAATCCCAAATCACTTTTTCTGACCAATATAAATCACTACAATAGGTGTTTAAGGTCACAAGGGGTTTGTTCCAACCCTGTTTTTCATAAATATCATGAACGGCATTATAGGCGCGAATATGGGCTGCTAATAAATGATTGTAAGCTTTCCAAACCGCTAGAATTCCCGTAAAATTCCCAGAGGGAAATTGACCACTTAAATAGGTGTTTAAAACTAAAATATTAGGTTCATTAATCGTAATATACCAATGAATCGGAGGTTGTTGGTGATAATCCGTTAAACGTTGGTTAATATAGGTAACAGTAACGGTTACATAATCGATAAAACAATCTATCGTTTCTGAGGATAACCAAGCATCAATTCCTAACCAAGCGGGATGGGTAAAATGATGTAAGGTAACAATAGGTTCTAAGCCATATTGACGACAAGTCGCGATGCGTTCTGCATAGTCATCTAAGACCTGAAAATCATAATTGGGGGCGGGAGAAACGTCTGGGGTTGTTGTGGGTTGAATTCGACTCCATTCTAATCCTAAGCGAAAAGAATTTAAGCCTAATTTTTGACATTGATCAAAATCTTCCCGGTAGCGCGTCCAAAACTCAGAAGCGTTCCCAGTTCTCATGACTCTGCCTTTTTGTTCACTGTCTGACCAGTTATTTTGGGGTTGTCCAACACCGTTATATCCCCCTTCACTTTGATAACCAGACGTAGCAACGCCCCATAAAAAGTTACTTTGACCAGTCAAAATAAATACTCCTTTTGATAATACTGAGATAAACTTAATTAATGCTTAGTTTGTGATAAAATATGTTCAGCAATATTGAGAGCCGCACGGGGTTCTCCTAATTCTAACGCGGCCGTTTGCATTTGGGATAAACGTTCAGAATGGTTTAACAAAAACTTTACACAAGGCGCTACCATTTCCGGTAATCTTAACTGAACACCTGCACCCGCAGCAACGATTAAATCTGCATTCCATTCTTCTTGACCCGGAAAAGGATCGACAATAATCATCGGTGTTCCTCTGGCTAACACTTCACTCACAATTAATCCCCCGGCTTTCGTAATCACTAAATCACTCGCCACCGCTAAATCATCAACATAATCAATTAATCCTAATTTTCGGAATTCTATATCTGGGGTAGAGTCTAATTCTGCTAATGAATCTAACAATTGTTCATTGCGTCCGGCTGCTACAATTAATGTACCCGTTTTCAGGTTATCCATGAGTTGAGAAACCATCAAACGCACCCGTTTATAATGTAACCCCCCGCCAAATATTGTAACAACAGGTTTGTTAGTTGGTAGGTCATGACGTTCCCGCATTTCCACTTGAGATTTAGGTTCTAATATCTCCAGTTTAATCGGGATTCCAGTAACATGAAGAATTCCAGGGTCTACCCCCCGTTTAATCATGAAATCAGCCGTTAAATCGTTGGGTAAATAATAACCATCCACTTCTTTATTAATCCAACTACTGTGAGCAATTACATCAGTAATAACGACATAATGGGGTTTTGAAATCCGTTCTTCCTCTTCTAATAATTGTAACAAACGGCTGGGAATTTGTTGGACACAAACAATGGCATCAGGATTGACTTTTTCAATAAAATGCCGCAGCTTTCTAAAAAACACTCGTTCTAATTTAGCTGTAACACTATTTAATTCTAGGGAGCGTTCTAAATCTTCTAAATCCGTTCCTTCATAATAAGCGCGATAAATTTGAGGAGCTTTTTCACTTAATTGTTTATAAATACTGGTAACGGTATTACGATAAATAGAACTGGCATAATCTAAAGCATCTTCTACCGTAACCGTAACATCAGTGAAATGGGAAAACGCTTGATTTAAGGCTTTAGCAGCACTATTATGTCCAGCCCCTAAAGACGAGTATAATATCAAAATATGAGTCATAAGGAATTAAGAATTGTTAAGGATAAATCAATGTTAATTTAACTTGGTATAGACGTTTATATTATATCATAATTTTGTATAAAGGGTGTAAAAAAATTATCTGTAAAGGGGATAAACAGACAAAAAAATAATGCTTAGGTTGTGTAGAGACGTTCCATGGAACGTCTCTACACTCTTATCCTTCCATGGCTTCCACAGACTTAGGAACCCCTGCGGTTAACACGTCATACCCTTCAGAAGTCACTAATACATCATCCTCAATTCTCACCCCAATTCCTCGCCAACATTCGGGAACTTCCGGTTGTCCTTCAACAGGTTTAATATGAGGAGAAATATAAATCCCCGGTTCAATCGTTAACACCTGTCCTGGTTGTAAAGGTTGTGGATTTTCACCCCATTGATACACCCCCACATCATGCACATCTAACCCTAACCAATGTCCGGTGCGGTGCATATAAAACGGTTTATATTTTTCTTCCTTAATAATTTCCTCAATATCCCCCACTAATAACCCTAAATCCATTAACCCTGCCACTAAAACCCCCACGGCTGTATCATGAATATTTTTATAGGGATTTCCGGGTTTAACTTGTTCAATAGCCGCTAATTGAGCCTTTAAAACCAGTTCATAAATAATCTTTTGTTCTGGTGTAAATTTCCCCCCCACTGGGAAAGTTCGGGTAATATCTCCATTATAATATTGATAACAACATCCCGCATCAATTAATAATAAATCATGGTCTTGCATTTGACAATTGTTTTCCACATAATGCAAAATACAAGCATTTTTCCCCGATGCGACAATAGAAGGATAGGCAATAGTTCCCCCATTTAAGCCAAAAATATGTTCAATTTCCGCTTGAATTTCATATTCATATCGTCCGGGTTGAGCAAATTCTAAGGCGTGGTTATGAGCTTTTACCGATATTTCTGTGGCTTTCCGCATTAACGCTAATTCTGCTTCACTTTTAATTAAGCGCATGGGATGTAAAATTGTACAAACATCCTCAATTGCAATCGGCCCCGTGCCATGTTTAGGATAAACTCTTAATAATTTTTGCCAATGTTTTAAAATGGTTTCATTGAATTTTTCATCCCGTCCTAAACGATAATAAATCCGGTCGGCTTTTTGTAAATATTGGGGTAATTTTTCATCTAATTCATTAATGGGATAAACTTCATCCGCGCCATAAAGTTCTTTGGCTTTTTCAACTCCGGTAATATAACCTGACCAGGTTTCTTTTTCCGGGTCTTTCGGTTGCACAAATAAAACAAATCGATGTTCTTCATGATGGGGAGCTAAAACCGCAACCGCATTCGGTTCATTAAACCCGGTTAAATAGAAAAAATCACTATCTTGGCGAAAATTATATTCAACATCATTGTGCATCACCGCCATCGGTGAACTTCTAAAAATAGCGGTTCCCTGGTTCATCTTCGCCATTAATTGTTCCCGTCGTTGTCGATATTCTGCTTGAGTAATCATCCTTAATCTCTCCTAAACTTCGTAGTGAGGCGTTCACGCCTCAGAAATTAAGCCCTGAAGGGCTTACTACTAGATTGTTTATACAAAAATCGTAGTGAGGCGTTCACGCCTCAGAAGCAGAAAGCCCTGAAGGGCTTACTACTAGATTGTTTATACAAAAATCGTAGTGAGGCGTTCACGCCTCAGAAATTAAGCCCTGAAGGGCTTACTACTAGATTGTTTAT
>NZ_JADEWU010000048.1:0-45098 GCF_015207485.1 Planktothrix mougeotii LEGE 06226 | reverse complement strand
GAAGAGGGAAATTATTAATGTCTGACTCCCTCACTGTACCCTTTAGCTTGCACTCTGCATTGGGTTCTTTTTCCCGATAACCGACAACCTACACCCCTATTCTATACGCTCTTTAAGCAGTTGCTTGTTGGGGGAAAAGTTGGCTAAGGTTTTGACGGGATAGGGGTTTGACCCAGGAAAACCAGGGGGTTACGGGTTTAAAATCAACCGATTGATAGAGCTTTGTAGCTCCTGTTAAACTATCAGCATCAACGCTTAGTTTAGCAGTGGTTACGCCTGCTTTTTGCAGTTGAGATAAACCTGCCAAAAGGAGGGTTTTTCCTAATCCTAATTTCCGAAATTCTCGTCGTGTTCCTAACCATTCAATCCAACCAATTTGATCGCAATTTAAGTGACATCTACAAAAAGCCGCAAATGTGCCATTGGGTGCAACTGCAACTAAATCTAATTCCGGTTGATAAGTCGGTTGATTTTGCCAATATTCGGCTTGTTCTAGGGTTAATTCGTGATGATCCCAATGGTCAATAAAGGAGTCATTAAACAAATCAACCCAGGCTGAAAGGTCTTGTTTGCAATGAATATGAGATAATTTAAAACCTGATGGAAGTTCGGGAATAGAGAGGGGAGATTCTAAGGATTTCGCCATCGTAATAAACTGCCGATCTACGTTAAAACCTCGTTGTTTGAGTAACTCGTTTTGTTCGGTTTGTTGTTCTAAACTGTAGGTTCTTAATTGCACGGGACACCGTTTTTGTTGTCCGATTTCTCGAATACGGGTTTCACACCACCGCATCATTTGTTTGCCTAAATTGCTGGCTCGGACACTAGGATGAATATACAATCCAAAATATCCATCAATTCCAGTTTTAGAGGCTTGGGGTTCAATTCCAACTAATCCCAAAAGTTGACCTTTTACATCTGTCCAAAGACGGATATCTTTTTCGGGGTTAACCGTTGGAGAAGAGAGTCCTAATTTTAAGTCTGCTAAACTTTCATCTTCTGTGAGATGATCTACGGTTTGACAGGCTTGAAATAAATTAAAAATTGCAGACCAATCTTTTTGACCTTCGTAGGGTTTAATAATTAAAGAATTCATAACAAATTGTTCCGAAAATTCGGAAGTTTTGACTTAATCTCGAACCGATAAATTTGCACCAAAAACTAGAGGTTGTTCTTCAATACAACCTTTATCAATTCTCTATTCAATGTTGATAATAGAGAATTTAAACCAAACTCTATTTGAGCCAAAAACCCTTTAGGAATAAGGTTTTACGACTAAAATCAGGATAGTTTTAGGGTTAAAAATTAATGATGACGATAAAACTCTGTTTCCTGTGGGTAACACAGAAATGTTCAGGTTTTATCAAATTAGACACTCATAAAAAAGGGTTAATAAATCAATTAAATTTTGTTCTCTAACTTGACTTCTGCATCGGCTAAATGGATATTGCCAGTTCGACCACTGGCTCTTGGAAAGTCACCAAACCGAATGCAAGAGTCTTGATCATTTGATTAAATAGGTTTTGTCTCGCTAGGTAAAGAAGAATTTCACCTCCAATGAGGTCGTTTTGTTAATTCACCCTCAGACCTGACAACCGCAGGCTGGATGACTCCATTTGAGTGTGATTGGCTAATGGCGGACGTTCCTAATCTAAGGATAGCTGATCCCCCCAATCTGTTGTCAAGTTTCCAGGGTTAAGCTTTGGTTATGTAGTGAGTCCTTTAGGACTCTAAGCCCTGAAGGGCTTACTACTGTAGTGAGTCCTTTAGGACTCTAAGCCCTGAAGGGCTTACTACTGTAGTGAGTCCTTTAGGACTCTAAGCCCTGAAGGGCTTACTACTACTCAAAGCCCTGAAGGGCTTACTACTGTTAGATGATTCAGTCTTAATGCTATGATTTGGGTTGTTTGTAGAGTTGTAAAATTATTATCACTGATTAAAATTAGCGATCGCCCTGTTTCGGGTAAGGAAGATCCCCACGTTAATCCTTCAATATTATCAATCGGAATATTTAAACGGCTTAAATTCAGTAATAAAGTTTTTTCTGCGGGTATAATTTCTGTATTGACTTCCTTTAAACTGGGCAAATCTTGAATATTATCTGCTTTTTCTAAAGAAACTAAAAACAATTTAATTGTATATCCTAAACCTAAAGAAAAAGATCGTTCTAAACTAATTAAATGAGATTCATCAATCGCTAATAAATCGACTAAACCCTGTCTGTTATATTGTTCTGCTATAAATGAAGAATTGGCTAAAGGATCGGTAATATACAAAAACTCGGCATCGGGTTGATTCGTTTGTAGATTATATCGCAAAATTCGACAAGGACTTCCCTGGTCTAAATTCGCTATTTCTCCATCTTGAATTAAGGCGTTTTCATTCCCGGTAAATAGATGGGTTTTATCAGGTGTCACCGTTAAACTTTCAAAGGCTAAATTAGAACGAACGCCTCGGTTTTTCTTCCCATTCCCATCAAAAAACTTTTCAGGAATGGGTAAAGTTCTCAATATTTTACCGTCCAGGGAAAATTCTTGAATAAAAGGGGAAATATTTTGATAGAGGTTCCCTTCTGAAGCAATAAAAACACTATTTTTAAAAAATGTAATTCCTTCAGGATCAAGACTATTTTTAGGAAAGGGTTTTCCCGTTTCTGTTAATAGTGTGGTAGCCCCGACTACACTCACCCCTGTTTCTGAAAGGGAACCCGAACTTAAATCAATCTTGAGAGTATAAAATCGAGCATCATTTTTATCACTGGGATCATCGGATATGGCATAATAAACTTGTTGTTCGGGGTTATAAGTAATACCTGATAAACCACCGACTTCTGTATTATTATAGAGTAGTCCTGTTGGTAAAGTAGCTTGTCCAATTAAATCAATTACTGTTGAAATCGCTACACTAGAGGTGCTGAAAATTAAAAAGAAAATTAAGGTTAAAATTAACAGCAGACAAGATAATAAAATTTTCATTAGATTTGCCTATTTTAATAAAGTTTAGGGATAAAGAATTAATAATCTATTCTTTTCTATTCTAATATCGAAGATTGATTAGAACTTGAGTAATAAAGGGTAAAGTCTTTTTGCTTGGCAAATTTAAAGAGTTGGGAACAGTTTTTTGAGGTAAATCTCGACGGAGAAATAAGGGTAAACTCATTAATCCTAAAATAATTACAATCACTGTCATCATCCAAATTAATAAACGGTTGGGTTTATAATTCGCTTGTTCAATTTGCCAAAAAACTTGATTATAATTCCAAGCTGCAATTACAGTAATCATCATTCCGGTAATTACTAAAATAATCCCCATATTATCAGAATTAAAAATAGGATGACTAGGGGGAATTTTTTCGGTAAATGAGGTTTGCAATTGACGTAAAAACAAACTAAATCGAGCGATCGCAAAACCTAAAGCAATTAAGGAAATAGACGTTCTTAACCAAGCCAAAAATGTCCGCTCATTGGCTTGATGTTCTCGCTGACGATCAATTTTTTGTTGTTGATTCATAAGTTCTATATCTCTTAAAAATTTCTCTTGATAAACTCCATTTTGGGGTTAAGCATTAAGAAATTCTGTTAGCCATTCTTTAACATGAAATGTAGCACGACAATCATCTTCATTATATTGTACAATGGCATCTAATAAGGTGCGATCGCCTGTTTTTAACCATTGTTCATACCAACAAACAGATTGAGCACCATTTGCTTTGGGATCTCGCCATTCAAACCCTAACCATTTTGCTACAGGTTTAAGGGCGTAACTTTCCACAGGAAGTGTTACCGTTTCTGTCATTTTTTGATGAAGATCAATAAATCGTTTTAATACTGGTTTCCACCAATAATCCGGGGTATTATAAATTGTAGCTAATCGTTTAATGGTCTTCGGTTCATAATCACAAAAATGAAAAATAGGGGCGATGGGATAAGCCCAAACCAACTCTAAAAACTGTTTCCAAATTAATTCTTCTTGAGTTTTATCTTCCGCTAAAAAGGGATAAAATTTCTGTTGATTAGATCGCCGATCTATCACTAGAAGACCATGCAAATAATCTAAATTCAATTCCGGTTGTGCTTCAATATCAAAATAAATCTCAACCGGAAATTCTTTTAATTTGGTTTGATAGCTATCTTGAAAATTATCTAACCAATAGCTAGAATTAAAATTTTGCTCAAAACTGATAAATTCTTCCTGACGTTTAAGTGCTTTACTTTCTAAATTAGATTCAGCTTGTTTAATAATTTGTAAAGCAATTCCTTCTGCAAATTCGGGATAAATTTCTAATTGCTCTGGGGTAGCTTTCGCCAAGGTTTCTACAGTAGGTAAATTCAATTCTTTTAACCGTAGATACCGAGTCGGAGTAACACCCGGAATTAAAGAAATATGATTTTGCGATCGCGCGACCTCCAAACAATAACTATGCCATTGACACAAATTACATTTTTGTCTAGCAATAAAAACTTCCGGTTCATCACGAGATAACGCCATGTTTAAATAATCATTTAAAACCTGATACATTTGCGGAAGACGTTGCTCTAAATTAACCGAATACGGAGCCTTATCTCGTAAAATTAACCAACCAGTTTCCGGCTGGACTCCTTGAATTGATTCTAATAAATAAGCATGAAAAGCAGAAATAATTTGATAATCGAGTTTAGGACGTTTCCCTAACTTAATATCGTGAGAAACATAAACCCAATCTCCAAATTGAGAATATCCGGGCTGTTTCACTAATAATTCAGGAGAACTCACTAAAGTAATCTGAATCATTTCATCAGATTCTATTAATGATCCATCTAACAAAATTTCAGAAAGGTGTAGAGACGTTGCATGCAACGTCTCTACTTTCAGCAAAACCCCCTGATAAATTCGATCAACGCCTTGCCGCATTAACTCTAGGGTTTGTTTAGCTCCCAACTCCCAATTTCCAAAAAAAGAGTCTATTTTAAAATAAGGATAATGAGATAAAATACTTTTTTGATAAGCAGAACTATCCTGCATCAATTTTAGTAAAAAATCACTAGGAGGATCTTGTTGAGAACTATCTCCATAACGCTCTAAAAATGCACGCCTCTGACAGCGTTGATACAGCAATAGTTGTTTATCGGTGATTAACATAATTATTTCGGTGTCAATGATCAATGATGAGTCAGATATCCTCTTCACCTTAAACTTAAAAGTGTCCTTTGACGAAAAATAACGAACCCTTAATATTATGACAACTCCTTCCCTAGAAACCTATCGCCAACAGTTTCCCGCCTCAGCCAATAAAGCCTATTTTAATTATGGCGGACAAGGGCCGTTACCCCAGGTGTCAATGGATGCTATTATTCAAGGGTATAACGAGGTGCAGTGTTCTGGCCCTTTTTCGGCTAAAATTAATCAATGGCAAAAGCAAGAAACCCAGTTAACTCGCAATTTAGTCGCCACTGAATTAGGAATTTCCCCCGAAACCCTGTGTTTCACCGAAAATGTTACCGTTGGTTGTAATATTGCTCTGTGGGGAATCGATTGGCGATCGGGAGATCATCTGTTAATTTCAGATTGTGAACATCCGGGAATTATCGCAATTGTTCAAGAACTTCAACGTCGCTTTGATTTGCAAGTTTCGTTTTTTCCGTTGAGAGAAACCTTAAATCAAGGTGATCCAGTGGCGATGATTTCTGAGTATTTAAAACCGAATACTCGTCTATTAGTCATCAGTCATATTTTATGGAATACAGGTCAAGTTTTACCGCTAACAGAAATCGTTAAACTCTGCCATCAAAATTATAACACAAAAGTATTAGTTGATGCGGCTCAATCCGTTGGTGTTTTACCTCTTCAATTAACAGAAACAGGAGTTGATTTTTATGCCTTTACAGGTCATAAATGGTTATGCGGGCCAGATGGATTAGGGGGGTTATATGTGAGTGCTGAATCTTTATCCGAATTGTCTCCAACCTTTATCGGATGGCGAAGTATTATTAACGATGCACAGGGAAAACCGATTGCTTGGACACCCGACGCTAGACGGTATGAAGTCGCCACTTCAGCCTATCCATTATATGCAGCATTACGCCATGCCATTACCCTGCATCATCAATGGGGAACTGCACGCGAACGTTATCAAAAAATTTGTCAGAATAGTCAATATCTTTGGCAAAAACTATCAGAAATTCCCCAAATTCAATGTTTAAGAACCTCTCCCCCCGCAGCCGGATTAGTCTCCTTTCAACTCACCAATGAACAATCCCATCAATCCTTAGTCAACACTTTAGAAAACCAAGGGATTTTCCTACGAACCCTCCTCGATCCCAATTGCGTTAGAGCCTGCGTTCACTACTTTACCCTTCCCTCCGAAATGGATCAACTCATAGAAGCGATAGCACCGAACAGGTAGGAAAAGACGGATGTATTGGCTGTTAACGGTTAACAAACAGCTAACAGCCAATAATCAACTTTTTCAAATTTTTCTTAACTGATAACTGATAACTGATAACTGATAACTGATAACTGATAACTGATAACTGATAACTGATAACTGATAACTGATAACTGATAACTGATTACACACCAACCGCCGTATTCCCGACCACTTCACCTTTTAACATTCGTCCGGCCGCTTCTAATAACTGTTCCTCCAAATAAGGCTTAGTAAAATAACCCCGTGCCCCCAAATTAAACGCCATTTGACGGTGACGATCCGCCCCCCGTGACGTTAACATAGCAATGGGTAAATTCGTTAAGACCGGATCTTTTTGCATCCGCGATAACAACTCCAACCCATCCATCCGAGGCATCTCAATATCGCAGAACACGATATCACAAGGTAAACCCGATTTCAGTTTTTCCCAGGCTTCCTTACCATCTCGCGCCTCTTCTACGCGATAACCGGATTTTTCAAACGTAATCGATAAGAGCGATCGCACCGTAATCGAATCATCCACAATCAACACCGTCGGTTCAGACTTCTGAAGTTGGGGTTCAGCCACCGCATTGCCCATCTGCCAAATCTTACCAGCAGCATCCTTGCGAATTCGACCCATCGCCAAATCAATCAACTCCAGCACATCGGCGATCGCCACAATTTGACCATCCCCTAACACCGTCGCCCCTGCAATGCCAATCGGTTTCGGCACCGGCCCTTCCAAGGGTTTGATCACAATTTCCTGTTCAATCAACACCTGATCCACCTGCACCGCCAAATAACTACTCGAAGACCGCAGGACAATCACCGAAATCATATCCTCCTCAGCCGTAGCCCCATAGACATTCCCCCGACCCAAATGGCGGTGATAAGTCAACAACTCCCGCAGATGACGGAGCGGTAAAATCGTTCCTCGCCATTCTAAAGCCTTACTCCCATCCTCCATAACTCGAATTTGTTCACGGGGAACATCAATCATGTCTTCTACCCCATCCATCGGAAAGGCAATCCGCACCCGATCGCTCACACAGCACAACGCCCTGGAAATACTCATATTCAAGGGTAAGCGAATGGTGAAGGATGTCCCGCGTCCCAACGTCGAATCCGTCGTAATTGTGCCGCGAATATCCGTTAAACTGGTTCGCACCACATCCATCCCCACACCCCGACCTGCATATTCATCCGCCACATCCTTTGTACTAAAGTTGGGCAGGAATAACAGATCATAAATCTCTGGATTGCTCATGCTCTCAGCTTCGACCGCCGTAATCAACCCCTTCTGAATCGCCTTATTTTTCACCCGATTCACATCAATCCCACCCCCATCATCGGAAACCGCAATAATGGTTTGGTTCCCTTGGTGAAATACCCGAATCGTAATCCGACCCACTGCGGGTTTTCCGGCTGCTGTCCGCACATCCGCAGGTTCAATGCCGTGAGTAATAGCATTATTGACTAAATGAATCAACGGGTCATGGAGTTTACCCAATAACATCTTGTCAATTAAAGTATCTCGACCCTCGACAAATAACTCCGCCTGTTTGCCACATTTAATCGAAATATCCCGCACTGGACGCTTCAACGCATCCGCTTCAATGGCAAAGGGTTCCATCCGGGCTCGATTTAACCCTTCCTGCAACGCGGTGGTAATTCGTCGCAACTCACGGGTAACTTGATCCGCTTCTTCCACCAAAAACTCAATATCCGCCGACGACTCCCGCACCCGGACAATTAACTCAATAATCTCTTGAGAGAGGGTATGGAACGGCGTAAACCGATCAAGTTCCGTCGAATCTAAATCCGTATTAGAATCATCATCATGAATTGAAGACGTTTCATTAAACCAGAACGGCTTACGACGGTGGGACAGGAGGGAAATTTCTAATAGCGATCGTTCATAGAAATCCTGCATCCGTTGACCCACATCCCCCAACAGCGAAACTTGGTGCAGCAAATTATCCAAAAACTGCCGCATCCGTTCTTGATCCTGTTCCAAACTGTTGCGGTTAACCACCAGTTCCCCCATTAGGTTGCTAAGGTTATCCAATTGTTTCACCGGAACCTTAACAATCGGTTCAGCAATCGGTTTGGCAAAGTTTCCTCTGGGAACCGCCGCTGACCGAGAGCTTGGCGGCCCATTTTCAATTAATTGCAGCAACTCCGTAAACTCTGAATCATCCTCAGAAGAAGACGATACTTTACTAACAGGGGTTCGTCCACTGTCTGAGGATTTGGGAATTGACGGTACAGACCGATCATGGCGCGTCTCTACTGCATCCGGGGACTGTAACAGTTGATCTAAATTTAAGAAAATATCTTCTTCTACCGTCTGATTAGCTTGTGCACCTTCTTCATTCAGTAAAGCATCTAAACTCGTAAAATCATCATCCGGTAGTTCCAAATTGGGAGCAGGTAGAGACCGACCCTGATCGGTCTCCATCGTTTCTAAGTTTTGAGATATCCTTGGGCTTAACACCTCAACACTGTCCTCAATAGTTGCAGCTTGCTCTTCTCCAAATTGCATCAAATCATCCAAAGAAGAAGGAGTCGATATTTCGGGTACAATACCCATCTCACTTTCTAACAGTTCGTCAAACCAATCCTCTTCTGGGGCTGCTTCTACGGTTAAGGAAGAACTGGGTTTTGCCGTTTGGGGTTTGGGTTCGGGAGAAGACCCTTGAGCCTGTTGGTCAAACTGGTCAAACAGTTCATCCAAACTTTCCGCATCCTCCAATAAATCATTAATTTCATCCGGGGAAATGGATGTAGAATTCTGGGCTGATCCCGATGAAACTTCTGTTTCGGGATTCATTTCTAACAGTTCATCAAAGAAATCCTCAAAACTAGGCGATGGTTTATCCTGTCCAACTTTTGGGGCGCTAGATGGTGGTTTGACCCTTGGGGTTTCCACCATCGGCATATCCGTATCACTGAGGTTATCAAAGAAACTAGCTAGATCATCATCCACACCAGAGTTAGCCGGAGACATCCCTGGGGGGTGATGTCCCCGTTGCAGACTTTCCTGAGAAGATTTTTTGTTTTTAGCTTCTGTCTTATTTAACCCCGTTTGTTTATCATCTAACAAATCAAAAAAGTCACCTTGTAGGGGGTCTGCTGACCTTCCCGACTGTGCAGGAGTTTCCCCAGCCGTTTCCCCAGCAGCCCCATGATCCCACTCATCCAAACCCTCAAATAAATCTCTGAGGCTGTTATATTCTTCGGGGGTAATTTCGGGGCCGTTTGGTAAACGAGTTGGGGTATTACTCGCATTCGTTGCCGAATCCGACCAGTTAGTATCGAGTAGGGGGTTCGTCAGCGTTGAAACATCTGGAGATTTCTTCTTACTATTCCCCGACTTCTTCGCTGCTGCTGATTTTTTAGACTCCCCTTCTCCCAGTGTTCGGGATTTAGGAGATTGACCGGAGGATTTTTTGGATGTTGGGGTTTTTGCAGGAGTTACGGACTTGGGTAACAAGCGGGTAATGGCTTCGGTGACGACAATTTCAGTCTCTCTATTCGCTAAAACCAGGTCTTGAGCTTCTTTAATCGCCTTAATCACCACGGGAGCTAAACTCCGATAAGTATTCTGTGAATTAGCGATCGCTTGTTCCACATTTTCGATAAATTTAACCCAACTCGGTAAATCAAACAGTTCTCCCGCCCGGGCTAAACTTCGGCAAGTTTCAATTAACACCTGACGAGTTTGGGGGGTTTCCGGTTGTTTAAACTGTTGCAACATTTCCCGCAACCGTTCAGCAACATCACTACCAAAGACCAAATCTTTAGCACTGCTATGTCCCGTTTCTTCACGCGGTTTCGAGATCGGCGCAGAAGTCGGGCGGGTTTGTACAGGGGTACTATAATCTGTCTCTACAGGCGAACGTTTACCTGTCCCCTGTTGCTGTACAACATTTTTAATATGATAATTTAAAGCTTCAAAAACAGGCTCAACATCCTGCAAAATAGCGCTCGCCGCCTCTTCCGTTAACCCATAGGGCCCTGACAATTGATCAATCAAGGCTTGTAAGGTATCAAAAACTTGTAAAAATAACGACTCTAATTGTTGATCGAGGAATTGAGTCGGAAGACGGTTTTCTTTGAGAATTTTAAAACTATCTTCTAATCGGTGAGCCGTTTGTTGAATACTATTCAGTCCCAACATCGCAGCCCCCCCTTTAACCGAGTGAGCCGCTCGGAAGACTTCATTGAGCAGTTCTGGATCTTCAACCGTAGTTTGTAGATTCAGTAATCCCTGTTCAATGGTATTGAGGTGGTCTTTGGCCTCCTCAATAAAATAGCCCATGATCCGTTGTTGTTGTTCAAGTTGCATATCAGTTATCAGTTATCAGTTATCAGTTATCAGTTATCAGTCAATCCTTGGTCACTCGTTTTCACGCACTTCCTCCCCTGCCTTTCTTGCTCCCTAGGATTTTTCTGAAGCATCAACCCGGAAACGTTCCACTGAAGTCAAGAGATCTCGCGCCACACCTACCAGTTTGGTTAATGCACTAGAGACTCCTTGGGCTTCTTGGGACGTTTCTTGGGCGCTATGTTCAACGGCTCGCATCACCTGGGCGACAGCACGAGCCGTTTCATTTTGTTCCACCGTATCGGCGGTAATGGAACGCACCAGGACATCAATCCGGTTCGTCACTTGGATAATGTCATCCAAAGCCCGTTTAGCTTGTTCAGCTAGACGAGTCCCTTCAATCACCTGTTGATGACCTTGAGACATCGCCATCATCACGGTATTAGTCTGGCTTTGGATTTGCATGACGATTTGTTCGATATCTTTTAAAGATTTCGCTGACTTATCCGCTAACTGTCGAACTTCATCGGCAACAATCGCAAATCCTTTGCCCGCTTCCCCAGCCCGTGCCGCCTCAATACTGGCGTTTAACGCGAGTAAGTTGGTTCGGGAAGCAATCTGAGAAATAATCGCCACAATTTTAGAAATTTCTTGAGAAGACTCCCCTAACCGCTTGACTTCTCGACTGGTTTCTGCCACCGTTTCCCGAATTTTGAGAATCCCAGCTACGGTCATTTGTACCGCTTCCCCCCCTTTAGTTGCTACCGCCGCCGCCGAACGAGCAACCTCCTCCGCTTCCCTCGCGCTTTCAGCCACCCGTTGAATCGCATCAGTCAGCACCTGTACCGAGTTTAACGTCGCAGCCAGTTCCTCCGCCTGTCGGAAGGCATCTCCGGCTACATCTTTCGCAAACGTCGCACTATCCGTTGCCCCCTTACTCACCTGACGGGCGGCTTGTTTCACCTGAACCACAATTTCCCGCAGGTTTTGGATGGTTAAGTTAAAGGAGTCGGCTACGGCTCCTAAAACATTAGCAGTAACCTCCGCAGTCACCGTTAAATCTCCCCGCGCCGCCCCTTCCACATCATCCAAGAGCCGAATCACCTGACGATGTAAATCATCTCTGGCATCTTCTTGTTCCTTGGCTTTGCGTTGGGCTTCTCTCGTAATATTTTGAATAAATTGAGCCGCATGGTTGAATTTGGCAGACATTCTCCCAAACTCATCCTCAGCAAAAATCGTAGCCCGGGCATCTAAATTGCCTTTACTAATCGCATCAAATTGAGCTTGTAAATCGTCTGTGGCTTTGGTAATTTGTTGGGCTGTAATCCGACCCAATCCCCAGGCGGTGATAAAACTTGTAGCTCCGGCAACAGTGGTCATAAACCAACCCGTAACCCTTAGATAATCCACTAATTCCCGTTTGTTATCTAAGGCAGCAGTGCGGGTAGCAACATTAGTCGCCGTTGCCACAAAAATCAACGTTACCAGTCCCGTTCCGAGGGCCGTGTAAAAAGGTTTGCGGTTGAGGGAAGCATTTTCTAAAAAAGAGAATGGCCCTTGATCAGATGCAACCACCGTATCCATCACATCCCCCAAATCGGGACTTAAGGTAGTAACAGCCGATGCAGTATAAGCACTATTAAAAATCTCATCATCCCCAATCGACGAACTATCACTATCGAGGGTGCTATTGTTGTAGGTCGCGCTCGGAAACTTACTATCTAAATTGCCAAAGTCTGAATCAACATATAGATCATTATCCCCACCAGCCGCCATATCAAAATCGGCAACATCATCAAACTCTTCAAAACTATCTAAGAAATCGTTTTCCACGGTTTGGGGAGCCTTGCCATTAGAAGAACGACCATTGAGATCTGTCATCTCCGGCGTTATATCAAAGGAGTCCCCAAAAGTATCCTCATTTACAGGTTCGAGATCAAAACTATCAGGAATATCCGTAGCATCAAAAACAATATCATCTTCCTCCTCAGCCCTATCCAACGCCCCATAAGCCGAGGATGGGGTAGCTTCACCCCGGGTATTAGAAAAATATGACTGATTCATCCTGTTATTGGTCAACAGGGTTTCCTCTTCGTTGCTTTCTTCTGTATCCAAAACATTAAAGTTCGCCGTCATGTTAGAAGGGTCAGGGGGTAAGGGAACAGAATCATCAGCATCATCAACGAAGGGTTCCACAGGAAATGTAAAACCAGACAGATCGGGGTCAAACTCCTCCTCTTCCTCTGGCTCAAATAAGGGAGTTGACCCACCCGACATCATCCCATTGGAGGATACCGGATCGGGGTTAACGAACTCCCCGGATGAATCTATCTCTTCTAGGGGGGCAAAAATATCATCGAGTTCTTCTTCAAAACTCATGGGGGTAGCGGCAGGAGATGAAGGAAAAGGGGTTTGGGGCTTAGAGTCGGGAGTCTCCATCAATTCCTCGTCTTCCTCATCTCCCCCGGTTCCCCCAAACTCTCCTTCATCCTCTAGGTCATCGAGGTCAAGGAACTGAGTCGGTTGATGTAGATAATCCATCTCTGACTCATCCAGAGTTTCCTGGGAATTGAGTGAATGCAGGTCATCCTCAGTGCTGGGGTTTGAGGAATCGAGAAGATGGAATTGGTCATCCTCGGAGGAAAATAAATCCCCGGTTAACTGTTCAAGATCACTGACACTCACCTCATCGGTGGCTAAGGGGGTTCTGGGTACAGATTCATCTTCTTCTTCTAGTGTAAACGGATCATCCTCGAATTGGGTCAAGGAACCCTGCTCATCCAAGGGATTTAAAATTTCTGTTCCTTCCTCTAAATCATCCTCTAAGGCAAAGGGATTATTGGCTGTAAAGCTGAGGGGAGATTGGCTACCATTAGAGTGTAAATAGTCTTGATTATCCCCTAGATGTTCTAACCCCCTTTCATCGATCGCATCATCGAGATCAGGAATTGATAAGTTTAATTCGGAGTCCTCTAATCCTTGAAAATCAAAGTGATCTTCGGTTCCGCTAAAATCCTTCAGGTCTATCTCAGGGTTTGACCCATTGATCAAATTGCCATTGCCTTGCTGATGGGAATCATCAGGAAGGGATTCTAAATCATTTAATAAATTCATTGAGGAGGTGCCATTGGCGAAACCATTGGTTTCTTCGGCAGCCCAGTGTAAATCTTGAGTTAAATCAACTTCGGTAGAATCAATTTCTTCATCGAGAAGGGCATTAAAAACCGCTTGGGAATCAGGGTTCTCGTTCAACTCACCTGAAGGCTCGGCGAGTTCGTATTGGTCAGTATCGGCTAAAGCTTGATGGGCTTGTTCGAGTAATTCCGCATCACTGGTCAAATTTAAGACCGCCATATACTGATCACGAGCCACATCATATTGCTGTAACCCATAGCCATAGATATGACCGCATAAAAGACGGGCGGACGGATCTTCTGGATAATCTTCCACCAGTTGATAAACCAGCGCCGCCGCTTCTTCGTAATTTCCCTGACAGTATGCTTCCTCCGTTTGCTGATATTCTTGTAGGAAGTCTGTGCTTGTTGCCATGAGCGATTCCCCTTTTGATTTTAAAGTTTAGTGTGGTATGGCTTAAACGTTAAGAGTTCAATGTAAGAAAGGTTTAACTTAAACAGTTTTATAATCAATTGATGCTGGGCAGGCTGTGACATTTTTGGCTATGAACCTTGAGTTGGCTAGATCACGTTGCCCAGCGAGCCGATCGCAAAATTGCTACTTGGTCTAAGAGTCGCAGAACGTTCCCTGTATTTGCCAATTGCCATTCTCCTTTAATAAAAGGAGCCATACTATCACTGACTTGAGTGGGCATTTGCATTTTATCAGGGTCAAGCCATGCCATATCATTGAGAGCATCAACCGCTAACCCTAATATAATGTCTTGGTCTTCTACCGCAATAACATGGATCTCTGTGCGGTCTGTATTCAAGGGAGTGCTATCCCCTAAAAATTGACCTAAATCAGCCACCCAAATCACCCGACCTCGAAGGTTGAAGGTTCCCAGTAATAGAGGGGAAACGTTAGGAATGGGCGTCATCCGGTCTGGAGATTGAAACAGTACCTCTCGAATTCCGATGGCAGGAAGGGCAAATTCATTGCCTGAAGGCACAAAAAACCGGAGGTGGGGCTCCCCTTCGGGAGTTTCCAACTCTTGAAATTCTGGGCCATCTGTTCCTTGCCCGGTTAAAAAATCTGGGTTTCCGACCATTATTGTTTACCCCTACCCTCTGAGCAATTGTTTAACGGTTCCGACTAATTCCGTCGGCTGGAACGGTTTAGCGATATAAGCATCTGCCCCCTGTTTCATTCCCCAATAGCGATCAAATTCTTCCCCTTTAGAAGAACACATGACAATGGCAATATTGCGGGTTTTGGGATCGGATTTGAGGCGACGACAAAGTTCATAACCATTCATCCGAGGCATGACAATATCGAGCACCATTAAATCGGGGCAGCTTTTTTGGACTTGTTCTAATGCTTCTACACCATCACTGGCGACACTGACTTGTAAGCCACTATCTTTGAGAAGATTAGAAATCATCTCCCGTTGGGTGACACTATCTTCTACCACCATAACTTTATTCATCTTTCTTCTCCCTGGGAAACTCCCGAATTATTGATAATCCGGTTAGGGGTAAGAGTCCAAGGAGTAAGGGGTTTATGCTGCTGCATTAGAAATTTATCGTAAAGTGTCAACTAAACCTTTGCGCCTCAAAAGAGGTCATTCTTTCTGGCATACCTGTTGGCATTACAGGACAGAGGCTATTTCTATGTTCTCAAAGACCCGATCATCGGGTATTTAATTGAAGGGCGAATCGGCGGCAGGGTTTTGCATCGGATCGCTCCGGGTTTGTTTAATTGTCAATCCCATCGGCAGGGTTATGATCACTTAGTTTTTTTAACATCTTGTTTAATTTCAAGTATAGTTCCCGACTCTATAAACCCATAGAGTCAGGTTTTACAGGATTGTGTATCTTGTCAGCCAGAGTCCTATTTAATTATACAAATCTTTGACCGCCTGGATTGATCCAGTCTGGGGTTTTCTACGGGGGAGTGTTAAAGGGTTTCTAACTCACTCATGAACTCCTCTTCTAATTTAGACTCTTTAGCTGTATTCGTGAGTTTCCCTGGCCCAATATAAGTTTCCACTAAGGTTAATAACTCAGCATCGCCAAACGGTTTTGTTAAGTAGTTGGTGGCTCGAATCATTCGAGCTTTGAGGCGATCAATAAATCCATCAATTCCCGTTAACATAACAATGGGAGTTTGACGAAAAGCCGTCGAATTTCGTAACATAGCACAGATTTCATAACCATTTAATTCAGGCATGGCAATATCACACAAAATTAAATCGGGTTTGAGTTGAAAAACTAAACTCAATGCTTTTAAAGGATTGCCAATGGCAGTTGCTTCATAGCCATGTTCTTTTAAAATCAATTCAACCGTTTGCCGAATCACCAGATCATCATCAATACAGACAATCCGAGGGCTACGATTTCTATCGGTGAAGGGTTCTAGTGTGGTTAACGGATTTTCGGGATGGGGAGCTAATAGTTGTACTAATCCCTGTTGTACAAACGGATAAATGGCTTTTGTCACCATGACAATATCTCGATGTAAATGACGGGCAATTTGACGAATCGAGGTTTGGCCATCAGCCCAACGATTCAAGGTTTCAAATACTTGAGGTCGGACGGTCTCTTGTAATTTTGATCGATCCGTAATTAAGGGACATTGATTCGGGGAGGTAATATGGGGATGGAATTTTTTCCATTCTTGGACTTGTTTGAAAATATTGGCTAATAACGGGCTAATTTCTAAGGTGGTTAATTGGGGCGCTAAAGCAGATCCCATTTCAAAAATAAAAGCTCCTTGATGTAAACTCAGTAAATCAAATAAGGTTTCCTGAACCATACAATGAACAATATTACGAGCGATGGCTGGGGTAATCACTTGATGTTCAAGTAACACCCACAAGTACCCATACTCTGGAGCATTGACCGAAGCAATGGAGGGAACTTCTAACTCAGCGAGAACGGCTTCAGCTTTATAGCGTCGTAAATAATCGCGTAATCTCATCAGGCTGCCTTCGCTTTGACCCGCATAGATAATGCGACCATTCCAAGAAAACACTAACCAACATTGTCCGGTTAAACGGCTGGGATGGCGTTCAATTTCAGTGGCCATCTGGGATGAACTGTAAGCTTCGACCATGAGTTCCCCTGTTCTCTGGCCAAGCTCAATCAGTTGCAAAATACTGCGAATATCAATTTCGTTTAAAGAGCCTTGCATTTAGCAAGTGGCCTCCTGCAAATGGGTTTGGGTTGAGGTACATCCTAGAGATGAAAAATAAGGCAGTATCGTGATGATCAAATCACGGCTTCCCTTATATTCTAGGGGAGACAGCCACTTATGCACCGGATAGTTAGCGATTCAGGATTAACTAACGGTATATTAGGCTTCAGGATTAACTGTTTACCTGCGACTCCCAGAAGGTTTTATGATTAAGACAGCGAACAAATAGTGCTTGAACACCTCAAGAGGATAAAGGGCCGATGCTCTATTTAGCGGAAGTACAAAAGCAGAGTAGCAAATTTGGTCTGGGTGGCGGTAGGACTGAACTCAAGCTATTGGCTTGTCAGCGAGGTGAAAACAATTGGAGTGCTGTACCCGGAGATGAAATCATCCTTGCTGATGATGCCAATAACTTTAAGGACGGAACGTTAGTCTTAGTGGATCTGAATACGGGTAAGCAGGTACAGCGCATCCAAGAAGCTGCCCGCCAACTCGTGGGAATTCTCCAAGATTTTTCTCGGTTGCAGGAAAAGTTTAAAACCCAACAGGAAGAAATTGAACAGTGGAAGGAGTCGTTGACTTACCAAAGTCAGGAATTAAATCGCCGGGAAATGGAAATGGAAGCCCGACGAGAACAGATGGAACAATTGGAGGAAGAATTAGAACGGCTGGAACAGCAACGTCAAGAAATTGAGCGTTCCCGAGATGAAAGTAACCATTTACGGTCTCAAATTGACCAGGCTCGTCAAGATATTGAAACCACTCGACAGCAGTTACGAGATCAACGCAAACAGCTTGAAGAACAACAAGCTCAATTACAGTCGTCTCCTTCCTTGAGTGCCGAACAATCTGAACTCCTCAGTAACTTACTCAATCAATTGTCTAACCCTGTTGAAATTTCACCGTTACAGACAAAACTCCATCAGTCCTTAGAACAAGTGACTGGGGCTGAGAGTTTACTGGCACAACATCAGCAACGATTACAAGAACAACGTTCTGAGGCTGAACGCCTTCAACAAACCCTAGAAACGACAACCAGCAGCATTAAACAGCAATGGCAACAGTGGCAGCAAGCGCAGGATACGTTAATTCAAAATCGCTCTGAGTTAGCCTCCCAGCAACAGTTAGTCCAAACGAAACAGGACTATGCTCAAACGTTACAAACCTTGATCCAAAGCCGTCAAACTTTATTAGAACAGTTACAAGAGTTGGCTTCTCGTCAATCGGAGGATGAACCCGTCGCAGTGAGCGTGAAAGTGGATATCCAAGCATTGGAGGCGATGCCCTTAGAACAATTACAAGCGGAAGTCGAACAATTAAAACAGGAATGGGATCGCTGGTCTGGTTTTGTTAAAGACCAAGAGGAGGAATTAAAATACAAACTCGAAGAGATTGGGGAAATTCAAGAGGAACTCAAAACGGCAAACGATGGCGATCGAGAGAGTTTACAGACGAAATTAGCTGATGAACAAGATGCCTATCAAATGTTGAATGAAACATTGGTGGGTCAGCGCCGTACCTTAAAAGAACGGGAAGACCATAAAACTCAATATGAAGGGGTGTTAAATCGTCGTCGGGGTTTGTCTCCGGCTACCGCAGGAGGGCCGACTGATTTGAAATCGGTGATTGCGAATTTAGAAACCCAACAACAGCAACAACAACAGCAACTCCAAACTTTGGAAACGGAACTCCAACAATTGCGCTCTACCTTTGCCCAAAGAGAGACAGAGGTAAATGCTCAAGTTCAACAACAAGAACAAACCCGTCAACAGTTAGAAAGTCAGGAGCAAAGTTGGCTTGAACAGCAACGCATGGTGGCTGAACTTTGGGGGCGGATTAAT
Organism: Planktothrix mougeotii LEGE 06226; assembly: GCF_015207485.1. Taxonomy (NCBI): domain Bacteria; kingdom Bacillati; phylum Cyanobacteriota; class Cyanophyceae; order Oscillatoriales; family Microcoleaceae; genus Planktothrix; species Planktothrix mougeotii. The sequence goes on along the minus strand of NZ_JADEWU010000048.1, from coordinate 26,224 downwards.
TTGTATCAGGAAATGTTGCAACCTGTTCAAGATTCATGGAATCAAGTTCGCCAGCAGTTGCGGGAAACAACGGCTGATCTGAATCAACTGTTAGATTTGTCCAACTCTCAAACCCAGGCAACAACACAGTTACGGCAGGTTTTATCAGGAATTAGTAATTAGTAATTCGTGTAACATTAGATCAGTTATTAGTCAACAGGAAACCGTTCAAAAACTTGGAGTTCATCAACAGATGAGTATTTACTGACAACTGATAACTGATGATGCGGATACTTGATAACTGATAACTGATGATGCGGATACTTGATAACTGATGACTGATGACTGATTATTCCTCTTCAAAGCCTGCATCGTCTTCTAAATCCAAGGTTTTGTTATAGTCTTCAGATTCAATGGGGATACAAATTAAGTTATCGTCTTGAGTATAAACTAAGCCTTGTTGACGGAGTTTTCCCATCAGACGAGTTACGGTAACTCGTGTGGAACCGATGGCGCTGCCGATTTGAGAGTGGGTTAATGACCAGGGTAAACGATAGCCTTTAAACCCATCTTCCCCGTTACTACTGGCATAATATTCCCCATATTCTTCAATGAGTAAGGTTAAAAATCCTAAAAGTCGGTCAATGGTACGACGTTGACCCAATGTACTTAACCAAAGTAATTTCCGTTGATGTTGATATCGAAACGCATCGAGAACTTCCCGACGAAAATGGGGCCAATTATCTAAATCGTGCCAATACATCCATAACACGGTTGTATCATCGGCGTGGCTATAGGCTTGTAGGCTAAAGGGAGATTGCGCCACCAATTCAAAAGGTTGACCTGCACCAACAAAACCGAGAAAGGCTTCATCTAAATTGCGATTCCGGGGTTTGGAATTGGGTTTACCCTTGGCATATTCCAGTTGAGCGCTACCGACTAATCGGACTGCACCCCGTTGGACTAAATACAGTAACCCTGGACGAGCCGGAATCCGCTCATCTTTGCTGAAACTGCGGCAACGGTAATGTTCCTGTGCCCAGTCTGTAATCCTCTGCCAGGTTAGGAAAGGTCGATTGGAATCGGTCGGAATAGGAGATGATTGCATCATGAGATTAGGTAATAAACAATTTTTAGTCAAACGTAAAGGCAAGATGCTTATACACCTCCACATCCGTCAAGTGTTGAATGGGTTCACAGAATTGCTCGCCTATCCTGAAGGTGTATTTTATACTTAAGAGAGAAGGGTTTAAGATCCTTTAACCAAAGTAACAAAAAACACATCTCTTTTGAGTAAACTCATCAACTATTTTAGACAATCAATTTCAAAAAATTCCGTCAGGGTATTGACTTAGTATGTTGATAATAGCCAATGTAAGCCTGTTTGGGATGGATTTAGAAGGTTATGCTTGCTTTGGCAAAGATGTTAGCGGTACAACTGGGAAAAAGTTTACGATTTCAAGGGATTGATACGGTTAATTCTCAGGAAATTCCCGTAAATCACATTAAACATAAGACTAAGATCACATACGGATCGGCGATCGCGCTGAAACTTTCATCCCGTTTACATCAACCTCCTCTGGATCTGGCGGAGGCTATCTGTGTTAGTTTAAAGACTTTAAATGCACAGGGTGAGTGCGGTTTTGGGAAAATTCCTAGAGATGTGACGGTTTATCCCTTGTCGTCAGGGATGTTGCAATTTATCTTTACGGATGTGGGAATTGCGGCTTGGTTAGAACACCTTCTTCGCCACCAGTGGACACTAACTGCGCTTCGGAATGGGGAAATTTCCCTGGATCAATTTGAGCTTCAATATAGTCATGCTCGTTGTTGTTCTTTATTAAGTTTGGCTCATCGGGAGGATTTAATTCAGTTAGAAGAACCGAATTTAAGGGCTGTATTACCTTTAAAAATTAGTTCTACTTCTCACCCGATTTCTTGGTTAACAGATCAAGGACAATTACAATTTACTCAAAGTTATGACTATCAACTTTTAATGCAATTGGTGAAGACTGTAGATGCTCTTTTTTTCCCTTTAAGTTCTCCTAATTGGGTAAAACTTGCTATTCAATTAAGCGATAATTTTCAACAGTTTTATCGTCACTGTCGAATTTGGGGAGAAGTCAAACAACAGACCCCGGAGTTAGCTCAAGCGAGACTGGGTTTGGTTTTAATGACGCAAGTGATTCTCCAAATTTTATTAGAAGAAAAGTTAGGAATTATGGCTCCTTTGGAATTATAACATTATATGAAATCTTTAAATGTTTGCTACGCATCTGTCTCCCGCAGAGACGCGCCATGGCGCGTCTCTACGTGGGGTTTAGGGTAATAATCTGTAGTATAATTTTCAGAATTTCATATAAAGTTGTAAGTTTTTTAGGGCTAAGAGAAAACAGTCCTTCAGGATTTACTATATTGTTTAGGATAAAAAGTCTGTTAGAACTTCATCGGGTTCATCATCATCATTGGTTAAAAGTTGAGCAAAGGTAGAATTAGGAATAATAGGAACTTCTGGAATCATTTTTTCAAGGGCTACTATTTTTGCTTCTAATTTAGCGACTTGATATAATAAGGGTTCTAAGGATTCAACTTTTTGCTGTAAAATTAATAAGTCTTGATGTAGGTTTAAAGAGTCTAAATTGGTGGAATTAGAAATAGAAGACGATTTAACGTTTTCTAAATACTGTCCGATAGCTTCTTGAACTAATTTGTCTACAGAATGTCCTGTTTCTGCGGATAATTGATTCAATTGACTAGCCCATTCTTGGGGAATAGTGGTTTCTATTTTTATATTTTCTAAGCTCATAGATATTAATTATTTTAATTAAGATTAACTTGAATCTATAGCAAGTCTACATCAGTTGTACATCAGACTTAAAATCCAATTCCTCGTAGGGGCGAGGCGCGCCTCGCCCTTACACTGGGATTTGTGTCCATTTTTTATGATTAATAATCCCGATGATTATGATTGGACAATCCATTTAGATTTGCTATATATAGCATTTTTAAATGATTTGTGAACGTGGAACAGGCATCTTGCCTGTGACCTGTGACCTGTGACCTGTGACCTGTGACCTGTGACCTGTGACCTGTGACCTGTGACCTGTGACCTGTGACCTGTGACCTGTGACCTGTGACCTGTGACCTGTGACCTGTGACCTGTGACCTGTAACGGGCAAGATGCCCATTCCACATTTATATCTCATTTAAAAATACTATATATAGAGGACAGGGACAATTTTACATATTAACATATTTTGCCTCAAAAAAATACTTTTCAAACAATAATTAATATTAATAACCTAAGTTTGATTAATGGAGACTTACTAACTCATTTTCCCCTGTAATTTTTAAAATAGTCATTTTTACAGGGGATAATTGCCTTTTAGTTATGCTCTGGATTGGGGAAAGTTCGCTTAAAGTCTTCAATTAACTCATCAATTTCTTCTAAGGCTTGATTCACATCAATTCTGAGGGTTCCTAAATTAGGTTTTTCTAACAACTTAACCAGAGATTCCCGTTTTTGCTCAATTAAAGCAACTCGTTCTCGAATCGTATTGCTGTCCATGTTAATTATCCTGCCTGAGTAAGTGAACGATCAATCTATTAATAATATACCGATAATCACTCAAACTTGCAATTGAAAAAACTATAGGTTTGAGTTCCTAAGTTGGGCAGGAATCACCCACCCAAAACCCTTTTAACGATTAGAAACGGCATAATGAACTAAAGCCGCCATGCGTTTTCTCAGGGTTTCTAATCCTAACGCTTTAGAGGCAGAAATATAAACCGCTTGGGGATATTTCTCTTGGGCTAATCGTAAGGTATCGCCATCAGTTTGATCAATTTTATTAAACGCTAATAATCCAGGGCCCGGAGTAACAGGCATTTCCCTTAAAATCTGCATCACCGACTCAATTTGACTTTCCCAAGCGGGATGGGATAAATCAACTAAATGAATTAACGCATCCGCATCGGTGACTTCCTCTAAGGTAGCGCGAAAGGCATCAATTAAAGGTGGGGGTAACTCATGAATAAATCCCACCGTATCCGTAATCACGACATTTAAAGGTTCCTCTGTCATGGTGTCAGGAATCTCTAAACGGCGAGTAGTGGGGTCAAGGGTCGCAAACAGTTGGTCAGCCGTGTAAACTTCCGACTGGGTTAAAACATTTAATAACGTCGATTTTCCGGCGTTGGTATACCCAACTAAGGCTAACGTCGGAACTTCTCGAACTTGACGATTTTGGCGTAACCGAGAACGATGGGCTTGAAGTTGGTTCACTTCCTGCTGTAACCGAGAAATGCGCCGTTGAATGGCCCGCCGTTCCGTTTCCAATTTCGTTTCCCCTGGCCCCCTGGTTCCAATTCCACCTCCTAACCGCGACATCGCCCGACCTCGACCTGTTAACCGAGGTAAACTATATTCCAGTTGGGCCAGTTCCACTTGTAATTTTCCAGCCCCGGACTGAGCCCGTTGAGCGAAAATATCCAGGATCACTTCAGTTCGGTCTACAACCCTTACCCCAATTTGGGTTTCCAGGTTACGAACTTGGGCGGGGGATAAGTCCCGGTCAAAAACAATTAAATTCGCGCCGATAGTTTGGGCGACGAGGGCGATTTCTTGGACTTTCCCTTCGCCGACAACGGTTTGGGGATGAGGTTGAGATCGCTTTTGGCGCAAGGTTTGTAACACTTTACCCCCGGCGGTATCGACTAAACGCACCAATTCCGCTAACCCATCTTCAAAACGTTGGGGTGAGATTTTTTCCGTTTTGACCCCGACTAAGAGGACTTTATCTTGACTAGAATCAACTTCACGGGCGACAAATTCCCGTTCAAATTCTGCCTCTAAGCCATTGACTAAATCCAGAAAGTCCTGTTGACACAGAGCATCCAGACTGATCGGTAACGATAAATAATAGGGAATGGCGGAAAAACCATTATCAATGTGTTGAGAATTGGCTGTGTCCATTTCTGGGACAAGGTGAGCGAGATAGGTGTCTTTAACATAACCCGTTTCACCCCCTCCTCGTCGTTGAAACCCGCTTCCAGTTAAAGTTAGAACGGCGAGAACATCTAACCGTTGAATCGCCATTGCAGTGAGGGCTGATTCTTTGGGGGGTTCGGCGGTGGTTTGGGTCGCTATACAGCGAATCCCACTCAGTCGCCCATTGCCATAACGGGGGAGTTCTAAGGGGGGAATTTGGGTCTGGCGGGGGCTTCCGACCCCCACACGCATGACTTGTCCCCGACGGTTAATATAGGCGCACAGAGGTTGTTCCACTTCTGTACTAATGGCCGCCAGTCGCTGGGCAAATTCTGCGGTTGTAATGCGATCGCCCGGTAATCTTTGATGATACAGGCTTTGCAACCGTTTAAGCTGACTGGGTTTTAAACCTTGGAGTTGACCATAAATCGTTTCGATAGGCACGTTTAACCAGTTCCCTGGCCCTCCATAAACGATAGGGGTTGATTTGAGATCATGATAGCGTTAATCACCCGTTACTGAGTTGATGGTTGACAGTTCAGGTCAGAAAAGTCTATTCTTTTGCTTTTGGTGACGGACTAATTTTATTGAAACTTTCTATGACCTATTGTTTGGGCATTATTACCAATACTGGCTTAGTGATTGCGGCGGACTCGCGCACAAATGCTGGGGTTGATTATATTTCTACCTATCGGAAATTATTCGATTTTTCTAAATCAGGTGAGCGCGTAATTCTATTATGTACGGCGGGAAATCTCTCCATCACCCAGGGAATTGTCAGCGAATTAGATCGGGATCTCAAAACCCAGGAAGAGATTAATTTACATACTCTCCCTTCCATGTATGAAGTCGCTCGATATATTGGATCAAAACTCAGAAAAATTCAAGAACTGGATGAAAAATGGCTAAAAAAAGACGGAATTGAGCCTCAATGTTCTATGCTATTAGGGGGACAAATCAAGGGACAAGATCCAGCTTTATTTTTAATTTATAGCCAAGGTAATTTTATTCATGCCACGAGAGAAACACCATTTTTACAAATTGGAGAAACTAAATATGGTAAACCCATTTTAGATCGAACCTTGAGCTTTAATACCCATTTAGAAGCGGCTGCTAAATGTGCGTTACTTTCTATTGATTCTACTATGAAATCTAATATTTCTGTAGGGCCGCCGATTAATTTAGTGTTATATGAAAAAGATAGTTTAGAGGTCAAAAATTGGTTAAAACTGCGTTTAGGTGATCCCTATTTAGCAGAAATTCGTAAACTCTGGGAAGAGTGCCTCAAACAAGGATTTAATAATATCCCTAATATTAATTGGCAGCATCGAACTAGCGACTCCTCGGAGGATATTTTAATTGATTAGATCTTTTTTAGAGGTTATTTGTTGTATAGGATACGGTTAAAAGCGGAAAGTTATCCTATCTTTTGATTGAGGTGAATCATTAAACGAATCCGCTAAATTTATACTGATGCGTAATTCTGAATTCACGCATCTTGTTCAGACACAAATCCGTCCATTTTGCCGTTCAAAATCCTCAAAAAAATGATGTTAAACTCTAGTCAAATCTACTGCTTTCGGGCGAGTTGGGAACTTTCAAGCCCGATTCGAGAACATACACTCCCAGATTGGTTATCAGTGGGATCAAATTGGCAAGGATACACCATTTGGACTGTTCCTTGGATTGCGGATGTTGCTAGGGTACTGGGTGCATTAGAAATAGAAGATTCCCCGGACGCCTGGAAATCTTATCTCGAAAGCTTAGGGTTTCAAAACGTCACCCCAGTTTTCGGAGAAGATTTATTTGAAGATCAACTGTATTCAATTTAAGTCTATTAAACACGCATTTAATTAAGGGAAAAACTAATCAATCACCCACAAGCCCTTTTGACGCCATTTTTGTTCTAAAAGGGCTTGTTCTAAATCAGTGGTCTGAATCCAACCTTCAGTCACTAACAGTTCTCCTAATTTTAAATGACAAACTCCTTGAAGGGTAATGGCTTGTTCAAGTTGTATTGAGGAAATTAACCCTCTCCGCACTAAAATCTCGCCGATTTTCATGAGCTTACACCTGTAGGAAGGTTAACAGATGGGCCCTGATGGTTTGAAATTTCTGAAAATTGTAGTTATTAAATTTTAGCTCTATTATGATCTAGGTTGCAAGATTAAACTAACTGTAACCGAGCATCAAAAGTTCTAATCAATGGGAGTTAAGATCAAATGAGAATTGGAATAATCGGAACCGGGTTAATGGGGTTTCCGATGGCGCAACGACTGTTAGAAGCTGGATATCAGCTAATTGTTTATAACCGTACAACCTCCAAAGTAGAACCATTAAGAGAAGCGGGGGCAACAGTAGCCGGAACGCCTCAAGGTTTAATCGCTACCAGTGATTGTATTTTATTGATGTTAACGAATCAAGACGCCATTGAGTCAGTTTTGTTCCGTTCAGAATTTCAATCGTTTTTATCGGGAAAAACAGTAATTTCTATGGGAACAATTTCGCCAACAGATAGTAAAACAATTCAAAAAGAAATTCTGAAAGCAGGAGGAGACTATTTAGAAGCCCCTGTTTTGGGAAGTATTCCTGAAGCGAAAGCCGGAACATTACAAATTATGGTGGGTTCTACAGAAGCGCAATTTGAGCAATGGTTGAATTTGTTAAAATGTCTCGGAGAACCGAAATATATTGGGGAAGTGGGAAGTGCGGCTGCGTTAAAATTAGCCTTAAATCAGTTAATTGCTTCCCTAACAACTGCTTTCGCCTTAAGTTTAAATTTTGTTCAACAGCAAGGAGTTGATATCGAACTCTTTATGGAGATTTTACGCAACAGTGCGTTATATGCTCCCACCTTTGATAAAAAATTGCAACGGATGTTAGAAGAAAATTATGAAAATCCCAATTTTCCTACTAAACATTTATTAAAAGATACGAATTTGTTTCTACAAGAAGCGGTCAAAATGGGGTTGAATGCGAGTTCATTAGAAGGAGTAAAAGCAATATTAGAAGCCACCCAAAAACTCGGAAAATCAAACGATGATTATTCCGCCCTATTTACCACCATCAAACCGTAGGGTGCGTAAGCTCCGCGCACGCACCACCACCGTAGGGTGCGTAAGTGCAACGCACGCACCACATCAAAGTTTATCGATCATTCTTTCTTAAATTTGTGAGAATTAATTGATCAATAGGAAATGGTGCGTGCGCGTTGCTTACGCACCCTACGGATAGGTTAAAATTCTAATACAAAATCAGATACTAGATCAGACCTATCTGAAATTGAAGGTCGTGAGGAAATATTATTATTTAATGGACATTGACTGACCGACTCTAAGGTAAACGAAATTTTTAGATCAGGTAGTCCACTGTTTTTTAGAGATTCAATCATAGTCTGTCTGACTTGATCGTATTTTACAATCGTTTCCGATGGCCCAAATGGAATTGTAAAAGTACGTTGATTACCCAATGATATTTTGACTTGAGCAGGTTTGATACACTTTCTTGGTGAAACATATACTCTTGAGATATAGCCATCATTTTCTGATAGAGTAACTTTAGCAAAATCTGATAAATAAGGTTCAAATAGTAACCATGCTTCTCGCTCTACTGATGTTAACATATATACATTTTGATAAGGAAATAGATTAAGATCAGATCCCTGAGAAAATGAACCTTTAGAGCCTTGTATAGAGTGGACAATTGATGTTGTGACTTTTTCTCCATTTTCAGAAATATAATTTTTTTGCCCCGTTGGTTCGTAAAGATTGATTGAAAAAGATTTAATATGGAGATAAATTCTTTTGTCAGAATAATCTTTAACATAGGGATGGGTACTATAGCACTTTAAATCAATTCCTCTTTGAGCTAAAATATCAGAAATATCATATTTATTTTGATTACAACGGCTACCAATTCCTCGCTTTTGGGATTTATATTCTTCTTCAAATTGTTTTATATTTTCGTTAATATTTCGAGATTTTATTGATTCATTAAATAATATTTTGATGGGATCTTTTTGATAGGACGATAGGCGTTTTAGAGGGTAATTGCATAACTGAGAAAACTCACTATCGTCATTTAGATTGAAAATATTATAGCTAGACTGACCACAATATTTTTGAATGGCTTGTAAAGACTCTTGATTAATAGCTCTCACAGGAATTCCGGCTAATGCTGTTAATTCATAGCCTGTAATTAATGTAATAGCTTCTTTACTGATATCATACACTTCAACAGCATAGCCATTTACAAGAAGCCTTATTGATGTACGCTCACCACTTTTTCTAAATTCCCATTTGTTAGTATATGCTTTTCGGCTTGAAAAAGCTTTATTAATCGCAAGCTCGGTGGCGCGGCTATCTTCTGTATTGTTATAAATACTACTTTTATCAATACACAAATGTATAATCGGTAAAGGCAAAACTTTTTTTAGAATTCGCCAACTTTTTTCAAATTTATTACACTTTTCAACATAAACAGGATCGTCTTTTCTGGGTGGTTCAATTCCGATTATGATCATATATTCTGAAAGGGCCTTGAGGGTTTCACGCAGTAATGTTTCAGCCGGACGGATTGTTTTCTTCGTAACTTTACTCCCGTTAAGCTGAGGTTTATATTCTTCAATTCTAGCTTTTTCAACTTTGGTTAGCTGGTCAGGGGATATTTTCTCATAATAAATATGAAATACTTTTCTTTTTTGAGATCCTAGCTGTAGAATTCTATGATGGGTTTTTCCATCCCATCTTGTCTTAATATTTTTAGCTTTTCCGATATACCAAATTAGTTCATTTTCATCAATAACATAATAAATTCCTGAGTCTTCTGGTAAAAGTTCTTTTGACTTAAGTAATACATGGGGCAATTGTAGTATATAAGTATCTGCATTCATTTTTTTATCCTAATTTTCTAATTATAGTTATGCGATCGCCAACTTTCACATATTACCTCATCTCCATCACTTCTGTTTTTCTAGTATACTATCAAACTACCCATATAGTAGGGTGCGTAAGCAACGCTCACGCACCCTACAAATAGGCTAAAATTTTAATAAATCAGATATTGTCTCAGATGAAAGTGGATGTAGTGAGGAAAAAGTAACGACCGACCGACATTGACTGACCGACTCTGAGGAAAACGAAATTTTTAGATCGGGTAGCCCACTGTTTTTTAGAGATTCAATCATAGTCTTTCTAACTTGATCGTATTTTACAATCGTTTCTGAAGGCCCAAATGGAATTATAAAAGTACGTTGATTACCCAATGATATTTTGACTTGAGCAGGTTTAATACACTTTTTTGCTGAAACATATACTCTTGAGATATAGCCATCATCTTCTGATAGAGTAACTTTAGCAAAGTCCGATAAATAATGTTCAAATAGTAACCACGCTTCTCGCTCTACTGATGTCAGCATATATACATTTTGATAAGGGAATAGATTAAGATCAGATCCCTGAGAAAATGCACCTTGAGAACCTTTTATAAAGTTGGGAAGTGATATTATGAATTTTTCTCCATTTTCAGAAATGTAGTTTTTTTGTCCTGTTGGTTCATAGAGATTTGTTGAAAAAGATTTAATATAGAGATAAATCCTTTTGTTGGAATAATCTTTAACATAGGGATGGGTACTATAGCACTTTAAATCAATTCCTCTTTGAACCAAAATATCAGAAATATCATATTTAGTTTGATTGGAACGGCTATCAAATCCTCGCTTTTGGGATTTATATTCTTCTTCAAATTGTTTTATATTGTCGTCAATACTTCGAGAATTAATTGATTCATTAAACAATATTTTTATGGGATCTTGTTTATAGGATAATAGGCGTTTTAGAGGATGATTGTGGAACTGTGAAACCTCACTATCGTCATTTAGATTGAAAATACTATAGGTAGATTGACCACAATATTTTTTAATGGCTTGTAAAGACTCCGAATTGATAACTCTGACAGGAACTCCAGCTAATGTAGTAAATTCGTAGCCTGTAATTAATGCAATAGCTTCTTTGCTAATATCATAAACTTCAACAGCATAGCCATTTACAAGAAGTCTTATTGATGTAGACTCAGTTTTTCTAGATTCCCATTGATGAGAATATGCCTTTCGACTTGAAAAAGCTTTGTCAATAGCAAGATTTACTGCTCGGTAATTTTCTGAATTTTGATAAATATTAGTTAAATCAATACACAAATGTATAATTGGTAAAGGCAAGACTTTTTTTAGGATTCGCCAATTGTTTCCGAATTTATTACACTTTTCGATATAAACCGGATCGTCTTTTCGTGGAGGTTCAATTCCGATTATGATAATATATTCTGAAAGGGCATTAAGTGTTTCACGCAGTAATGTTTCAGCCGGACGAATTGTTTTAGTTTTAACCTTACTCCCGTTAAGCTGAGGTTTATATTGTTCAATTCTAGCTTTTTCAACTTTGGTTAGCTGATCAGGTGATATTATTTCAAAATAAATATGAAATACTTTTCCTTTTTGAGATCCTAACTGTAGGATTCTGTGATGGGTTTTTCCAGACCATCTTGTCTTAATATTTTTAGCTTTTCCTATATACCAAATTAGTTCATTTTCATCAATAACATAATAAATTCCTGAGTCTTCTGGCAAAAGTTCTTTAGACTTTAACAATACATGAGGCAACTGTAGTATGTAGGTATCTGCATTCATTTTTTTGTCCTAATTTTCTAATCATAGTTATGCGATCCCCAGCTTTCATATTTTACCGCATATCCATCACTTCTGTTTTTCTAGTATAATTAAGTTGATCATTTCCAGGAATTATCAGAGTTTTTTCATTTTTCCCCGGCTGTATTTTTTCCTAATTTAAAATAGCAATTTCTAAGCTGTTTAGCATCTAATATTTTTCATTGCCTCTCTTACAGGGGTTGCACGATATTTCACAGGTCAGTACAACGTCCTTCCCGTAGATGTTGCAGGGCTTGTTTAGCCAAACCATCGAGCCGACCTGCTGCAACATCTTCTTCAAATTGCTGATCCCATATTTCTGCATCAAATTCTGCAAACCACAGGCGGAAAGCCGCTAGTTCCTCTTTGGATAATTGACTAACAGCACGTTCAATCTCCTGTAAATTACTCATATACTTAAAGTAAATTTAGCAATTAGGAACATAACTAATTATACCACTATTCATTCAATCTAATCTTCTGTTACCGGGGACTATTTCTCCTAATGGCATTTATGGCTAGAAACTAGAAACGAGGGAATCAGCAATCAGAAACTCAGAAACCGGGTTTCTTAACAAAACTTTCGGTTTTCGCCGATAGATAATATAAGAAACCCGGTTTCTCTTTTCACCTGCCCTATTTTTCCCAATTTAAAATAGTAATTTCTAAGCTGTTAAGCATCTAATAGTTTTCAATTTTCTAAAGAAGAATTTACTTGCTCAGAAACTATTTTTAAAATCTCGCTCAACCCCACTGGTTGATAGGGAAATACAGCGTCTTCCGCACCATCATGTAGATGATCAGGATAAGTTTCTATCTCAGGATGATGAGCCGCATTATCCCAACGTTTAATCAATTGTCCATCATCTTTTTGCCAATGGAAACTATACTTAATTATTTTTACTTGTCCAGATTGAATTTCAAAAAATTCAAACATTTCTAAAAAACTATGATCTTTTAACGTTAGTCGGTATCGCCATAGTCCTTTAGTAACTTGTGCCTCCTCTCTAAGAATACTCAAATCTATTACTTCTGGACAAAGAGCAATTAAGGATTTTATCAAAGCCAAATAATCCTCAGCATTCATCATAAGGCTTTTTCTAATTTACCAATCTTGACTAAAATATCTTGACGTAATTCACACAAACTAAACCATTCAAAAAAATCCATCTCATCCCCTAATATTCCAGCCTCAAATTGTTCTATAAATTGGTTTGAATCTAGCTTATAGGTTTGTTCAAACTTTTTAATATCCTGATCATAGATCTCTAACTTCTGACGATGACGAGTCAAAATAATGTTGAGAAGTTGCCCAATAATTCGATCTAATTCTGTGCGATCGCTACAGTTTTCACTCAGGAGTTCTAATTTTTCTAATGTATTCATCATTACCTCTTTTTATAGCTGAATAAATAAGCAATCAGAAACCGGGTTTCTCATATTATCTATCGGTGACAACCGAAAGTTTTGTTAAGAAACCCGGTTTCTATTTCCCTAGCTTACTCACTTCTTAATAATCGGTCATACTCTGCATGGGAACCAATCCAAAACCACACCATTTCACCGTTTTCTTCGACTGCTAAGGCTCGATAGTGGATTCCAATCCGCACTGACCAAAACTGTCCTACCTTCTTAAAGTGCAGCGAAGGATATCGAGAATCCTGCTTGAGTAACTCATAGCATCGATCAGCTAGTTCTTGAATCTCATTCGGTAACTGTCGATAATAATACCAGAAATCAGGGGTTGCACAATATTTCACAGGTCAGTACAACGTCCTTCCCGTAGATGTTGCAGGGCTTGTTTAGCCAAACCATCGAGCCGACCTGCTGTAACATCTTCTTCAAATTGGCGATCCCAGATTTCTGCATCAAACTTTGCAAACCACAGGCGGAAAGCCGCTAGTTCCTCTTTGGATAATTGACTAACAGCACGTTCAATCTCCTGCAAATTACTCATATACTTAAAGTAAATTCAGCAATTAGGACTATAGCTAATTATAGCCCTATTTATTTAATTTAATCATCTGTTATCGGGGTTTATTCCTGCTAATGGCATTTATAGCTAAACACTAGAAACGAGGGAACAAGCAATCAGAAACCGGCTTTCTCTTTTCCAAGTTAATTGGTGTTATAATCCTATTCTGATTAATAAGTACCACTGGAAGCCAAAATGTCAAAAGAAAATATAGCAACCGTTGTTAAGATACTAGAATCTTTAACAGATTCCCAACAGCAACAGATTATTGAGCATTTACAAAAATATATTAGAGATCTAAAAAACAAAAACGCTGATTTGGAAGATGAATTGCAGTGGGATCAATCTTTTCAAAAAACCCAAAGCAAGTTAGTCGCAGCAGCAAAGCTGGCAAAACAACAAATTGCTCAAGGACAGGCACAACCAATGGACTATGAGCAATTATGAGGTCTGCTACTTTACCGTCTTTTTGGTCAGAATATCATCGCCTTCCACTCAACATTCGCAAAGAAGCGAAAAAAGCGTATCGTTTATGGCCAAATAATCCTTTTTATCCCTCCTTACACTTTAAGTGTATTAATCGTGATGAGGATATTTGGTCAGTCAGAATTACGCGAAATTATCGTGCGATTGGAATTTTACAAGAGGATACAGTTACATGGTTTTGGATTGGTAGTCATGATCAATATGAGGAGTTTTTTGGGTAAATTTAAGATTAGCAAATAAAGTAAATATTGGGCAAAAAATTTTGATAAACCTAGTTTATTGTTCTAGTTATCCATATAAAATACCCCTTACCGATTAGGTAAGAGGTAAGGAAAAAAGATCAATTTATCGTTCTTGAACTGTTAACAATTCAACGGGTAAACGTTTAAATGCTAATCGTTCATTTTCGATATCAACAAAAATGGTATCTCCATTCACAAATTCACTGCGAAGAATGGCTTTAGCAATAGGGGTTTCTAATTCTCGTTGAATGGCTCGTTTTAATGGACGTGCACCATACACGGGATCATAACCCACTTCTGCTAAGAAATCTAAGGCAGAATCCGATAATTTTAACGCCATTTTCCGTTCAGCCAAACGTTTCGATAATCGTTCAATTTGGAGACGAACAATTTGTCGCAATTCGGATTTTTGTAAGGCATGGAAAATGATCATTTCATCAATGCGGTTGAGAAATTCAGGTCGGAAACTTGCCCGCATTGCGTCTAATACTCGACTCCGCATTTCTTCATATTGGGAATCTGAACCCGACACATCTAAAATATACTGTGATCCCACATTACTCGTCATGATAATAATGGTATTTTTGAAATCAACAGTATGACCTTGTGCGTCTGTTACCCGCCCATCATCGAGGATTTGCAGCATAATATTAAATACATCGGGATGGGCTTTTTCTATTTCATCAAACAGAATTACAGCGTAAGGACGGCGACGAATGGCTTCGGTTAATTGCCCCCCTTCGTCATATCCCACATACCCTGGAGGAGCACCAATTAAACGGGAAACGGCGTGTTTTTCCATGTATTCCGACATATCAATTCGCACCATCGCTTCTTCGGTATCAAATAAATAGGAAGCTAAGGCTTTTGCTAACTCTGTTTTCCCGACTCCTGTAGGCCCTAAAAAGATGAAACTGGCGACGGGACGATTGGGATCAGCTAACCCGGCTCTTGAGCGTTGAATGGCATCAGCAACGGCCGTTACGGCTTCATTTTGACCGATGACTCGGTGGTGTAATTCATCTTCTAAATTCAGGAGTTTTTGCATTTCCGACTCGACTAATTTACTAATCGGAATTCCTGTCCATTTAGAGATAATTTCCGCAATATCGGCTTCGGTTACTTCTTCCCGCAATAAAGTTTTTCCACTGGTTTGAGTCGCTTCTAATTGCGCTTCTGTAGCTTTAAGTTTTTTCTTGAGTTCTTCAAGTTTACCGTATTTTAATTCCGCAGCCCGGTTTAAATCATAATTCCGTTCGGCTTGCTGAATTTCAATATTAACCCGATCAATTTCTTCTTTGATGGATTGAATATCGGTAATTACATTCTTTTCAGATTGCCATTGAGAACTGAGGCTGCGCTGTTCTTCTTTTAAAGTTCCTAATTCACTTTCTAGCCGTTCTAACCGTTCTAAAGATGCGGTATCGCTTTCTTTTTGCAAGGATAATCGTTCCATTTCTAATTGCAAAATTCGCCGATCAATTTCATCTAATTCTTCCGGTTTAGACGTGATTTCCATTTTTAATTTAGCCGCAGATTCATCAACTAAATCAATGGCTTTGTCGGGTAAAAAGCGATCGCTAATATATCGAGTGGATAATACGGCGGCTGCGACTAACGCACTATCGGAAATTTTCACCCCGTGATGCACTTCATAGCGTTCTTTTAATCCCCTTAAAATTGAGATGGTATCTTCAACGGTGGGTTGATCGACATAAACCTGTTGAAAACGCCGTTCTAAGGCCGGATCTTTTTCAATATATTTACGATATTCATCGAGGGTTGTTGCTCCAATACAGCGCAATTCTCCCCGTGCTAACATGGGTTTTAATAGGTTCCCCGCATCCATCGCTCCTTGGGTTGCACCCGCCCCCACAACGGTATGAATTTCATCAATAAATAGAATAATTGCACCATTAGAGTCGGTAACTTCTTTTAATACCGCTTTGAGGCGTTCTTCAAATTCTCCTCGGAATTTTGCTCCCGCAATTAATGCCCCCATATCTAAGGCAATTAAGCGTCTTTCTTGCAAAGATTGAGGTACATCTCCGGCAATAATTCGTTGGGCGAGTCCTTCGGCGATCGCGGTTTTACCAACACCGGGTTCCCCAATTAATACGGGATTATTTTTAGTTCTCCGACTTAAAATTTGCACCGTGCGCCGAATTTCATCATCTCGTCCGATCACGGGATCAAGTTTTCCTTGGCGGGCGGCTTCGGTTAAATCTCGACCATATTTTTCCAGGGCTTCATATTTGTTTTCAGGGGTTTGATCAGTCACTTTATTGTTTCCTCTAATTTGAGTAATAATTGATTTGAGTTTAGGTTCATCTAAGTGAAATTCTTGAAATAAAGCCTTGCCAAAACGATCATCTTTAGGATATGCTAAAAATAGATGCTCGATGGAAATAAACTCATCTTTGTATTCTTGGCGATAAGCTTCGGATCGATCCAATAGGGTATCTAAACTTCGACCTAAATAAACATTAGAAATTGTACCTGTTATTTTAGGTTGACGATTAATAAAGCTATCGGTTCTTTCTCGAAATTTAGCAACAGATATTCCAGCTTTACTTAAGATATTTTTAGTTAATCCTTCTTGTTCCAGCAACGCTTTCATTAAGTGTTCACTTTCAATTTGTTGCTGTTGGGATTGTTTGACAATATCGGGAGTTCTGGCTAGAGCTTCCCAGGTTTTTTCTGTAAATTTATTGGGGTCAGTTGGTTGCATATTGATTAAGCCTCCACATAGATTAAAATGAATTGACTGATAATTATCAATATTAGCAATGCTAGAAGTTAAGGATTTCCTATAACACTTCCTTACTATACTGAACTCTCTGACGGAAGTTTATCTGATTTTCACGACTTTTTGAGTACGGTTCACCGAAAATCCGGGGTTAATCTCAAAATCTGAAGGTCAAAGGAGAATCGATCTATAATTAAAACAGTCTAACTCGTTGAGGAAATTTTAACAATGACACAAACTGTTAACCCTAGTTCTCCCATTTCAGCCGGAACTAACCCGACTACATCGGAAGCAAAACCGACGTTATTAATTAACGAAATTTTAACAGAAATTCAATTAACTCCGCAAGAACAATGGCACAATCTATTACAAATTATGAGAACTTTTCGACAAGCCACGAACCCAGACCCTCAACCTGTCCCTTTAACACCGGAAGAACAGCAACGGAAAGAACAAATTAAAAAAAATCAAGCTGTAATTGAATTGTTAAGAGAGTGGAGAGAAGATGGTGATGAGCAAGAACAAAAAGAAACTTGGGAAATTTTAAATCAAGCGTTAGAGATTGAAAAAAACGAAATTTAAGGACGTGTAAATGCGATTAATTTTTTTAGATGCTGGCCCTTTAGGAATGATTGCTAACCCGAAAGCGACTTCCTCAAATTTAGGCTGTCAATTATGGTTAGACAATTTATTAGCCCAAGGGGAAAAAGTGATTTTACCCGAAATTGCTGACTATGAAATCCGTCGGGAATTATTAAGAGCTAATAAACAACGGAGTATTAGGAAACTTGATCAATTAAAATCTATTTTAGAGTATAGACCGATTAATACGGAGGTAATGTTATTAGCAGCAGAACTGTGGGCGGATGCGAGAAAAAGCGGCAACCCAACGGCGGATAATCGTGCTTTAGATGCAGATGTTATTCTAGCAGCGCAAGCTAAATTAGAAGAATTAAATGGAAATTCTGTGATTGTAGTGACAACGAATAAAAAGCATTTATCGATATTTGTAGACGCGAGAGAATGGCAAGAAATTCCTCAACAAAGTGATTCACCATAGGAGTGAATGGCTAAGGAAACATCATTTTTAACCTCAATACTTCGGTGAGTGAGGCAATAGAATCCTGATGGAGAGTGAGACAAGTCAAGTTTATGTAGAGGAATGAAAAATATGCCAACATTCAGTGGCGATCGCCCAATCTTCTTCCGTATGAATCACTAATATTTTAACCTTTGAATCGGGTGTTGAAATCTCTTCATCAATGGGGTGAGAGGCATTTTTTTCTAAGTCTAATTTTAACCCTAAAAACTCCCATCCTTGACAAGTGGCTTCTCGAACTTGTTCGGCGTGTTCTCCGACTCCGGCGGTAAAGACTAAGGCATCTAAACCGCCTAAACTGGCTAACATTTGCCCTATTCCCATTCTTAAGCGATGAATATACATTTCAAAGGCGAGTTTTGCTTGAGCATTTCCGGCTTTCATTTCTGCTAAAACATATCGCAGATCTCCCGACTCTCCAACAATTCCTTTTAAGCCGGATTCCTTATTTAAAATTTGATTAATTTGATGCACATCATATTGATATTTTCCCTGTAAATATAAGACAATAGAGGGATCAATTGAACCGCTTCGGGTTCCCATCATTAATCCTTCTAGGGGGGTAAATCCCATTGTGGTATTAATACTAATCCCATCTTGAATTGCGGCTAAGGAACATCCATTTCCTAAATGACAGGTAATTATTTTTAAGAATTCTAAGGGTTTCCCTAAAATTTTAGCGGTTTGTTTGGCACAATATTTATGGCTAGTTCCATGAAATCCATAGCGTTTGATTCCTTCTTGTAAATATTGATAAGGAATCGGATAAACTGTTACATAATCGGGCATTTTTCGATGAAAAGCGGTATCAAATACTGCAACTTGGGGGACATTCCCTAATAACCTTTCTACGGCTTCAATTCCTTCTAAATGGGCGGGGTTGTGGGTAGGGGCGAGGGGAATTAAAGATTGAATAATTTCCTTAACTTTTTCATTAATCAATATGGCTTCAGAATAATCTGAGCCACCATGGACGACACGATGACCAACAATATTAATTTCTGAAAGGTGATTTAATACTTTTGTTTCCCCTGCACTTAGGGTATTAAACATTTGAGCGATCGCGTCTTGTTTAGATTTTAAATCAATTTGATACTCTTGCTTAACCTTTAAGGTTTTCACTTTCATTAACCCGAATTCTTGAGAAGCTGTCCAATCAATTGTTGCTTCCCAAATCGGGTGTAAGGGATAGTCGGGTAATGTAGATTTTGTAATTTCATACAAACAGCTTTTTTGAGAACTTGAACCCGCATTTAATACTAAAATTTTCATAGGGTAAATTCGGTAAAAATTAAGATCAATAATAATATCATCAATTGAACTCAAATCCGAAAACATAAACTAAATTTTATGGGCAATCCTATTAATCCCTTAAATCCGGGTTTTAAGTTCCAATAGAAGACCGTAAGCTTTCATCTAAATGACAGCGATCAGCTAAAACGTGTAATAACGGCCCATGAGATGATAATTCTACGATACTAACGGCCCCTGTGGGCATAGCAATGCGATCGCGAAATCTGCCAATATCAATTCCTAATAATTCACAGATCATAATTCTAATCGTGGCTTTATGAGATACAATTAAAATATTCCCCGATTGATAACGTTCTCCAATTTCTTGAAGCACCGGAGCACAACGTCGAGCAATATCAACCCCTTTTTCGCCGCCTGTGGGAGCATTCCAACCGGGATCTGTTAACCAGCGAACATACTCATCATGGTAATTTTCATTAACGGTTTGGGGTGATTTTCCTTCCCATTCTCCATAGGCAATTTCTTTTAAACCGTCTCGAAATTGCATTTCTAAACCGACTGTATCACATAGAGGTTTTGCTGTCGCAATGGTTCGTTTCATCGGACTTATAAATGCGGCAACCCAAGGCAAATTCTGGTAAGCCTTAGCAAATTGATCCGCCATTTTTAAGCCATTTTCGGTTAAATCGGGATCTAAATTTCCACAATAACCGCCTTGTTGACTATAGGTGGTTTCTCCGTGTCTCAAAAAATACAGTTTAACGCTCATCATTTTTAGCCAGTGATTGATGGGATACAATGATTCTCGTGTAGGGGCGAGGCGTGCTTCACTCCTACGATAAATTTAATTTTAAGCTATTTGTCCGACTAATTTACACTGGTTATATAGTAATCCTAAATCATTGGTGGAAAAAACCTGTAGGGGTTGGGTTTCCCAACCCTATTTGCACCTGGGTTGGGAGACCCAACCCCTACAATAAAAAAAATAATTTTAATCTTTTGTTAAAGTTTCCTCCTTATAACGGCTAACCTCGTCAAATCTTAAAAAAACAATAAGAATAAAAATAGGATGTCTCTTCAATCAAGATTCAGTGCTATGATTTAACCAAATTTTCAACAAGAGGGTGTATACAAAACTGCAAACCGCCGTTTTCAAGATATCCTATACTCTCAAAAGTTGAAAAACGAAAACCCTTTATAACGGTCAGGACTTATGGTAGCTGCACCAGATAAACCCATTGAGTTGAATAACCCTTTGAATGAGGAGGAACTGCTTAAGATTAACGCTTACTGGCGAGCTTGCAATTACCTAGCCGTTGGTATGATTTATCTACGCGAAAATCCTTTATTAAAACAACCCCTAAAACCTTCAGACGTTAAACATCGGTTATTAGGACATTGGGGCTCCAGTCCAGGGTTGAGCTTTATCTACATTCACCTCAACCGCTTAATTAAAAAATACGACCTGGATATGATTTATCTCGCTGGCCCAGGTCACGGCGCACCCGGAGTTTTAGCCCCGGTTTATTTGGAAGGAACCTACTCAGAAATTTACCCCAATATTAGCGAAGATGCTGACGGGATGCAGAAATTCTTCAAACAGTTTTCCTTCCCTGGGGGTATTGGCAGCCATTGTACCCCGGAAACCCCCGGTTCTATCCATGAAGGAGGGGAGTTAGGCTATAGTTTATCGCACGCCTATGGGTCTGTGTTTGATAACCCCGATTTAATCTCCGTTTGTGTGGTAGGAGACGGAGAAGCTGAAACCGGAGCTTTAGCCACTGCATGGCATTCTAACAAATTTTTGAATCCGATTCGAGATGGGGCGGTGTTGCCTGTTCTACATTTGAACGGGTATAAAATTGCCAACCCGACTATTTTATCGCGGATTAGCCATGAGGAATTAGAAGCGCTATTTAAAGGCTATGGCTATAAACCCTATTTTGTGGAAGGGTCAGACCCGACCTTAATGCACCAGAAAATGGCGGCGACCTTAGAAGAGGCCATTACGGAAATTAAAGCCATTCAAGGGGAAGCCCGGTCAACGGGAACCGCAAAACGTCCGATGTGGCCAATGATTGTTTTACGCAGTCCCAAAGGTTGGACGGGCCCTGCGGAGGTGGATGGTCATAAAGTTGAAGGGTTTTGGCGAGCACACCAAGTCCCCATGGCGGATGTCACCACCAACCCGCCCCATCTTCAGTTATTAGAAGATTGGATGCGGAGTTATAAACCGGAAGAATTATTTGATGAAAACGGTCGTTTAATTCCTGAACTCAAGGCTTTAGCCCCCCAAGGCACGAAACGCATGAGTGCGAGTCCCCATGCCAACGGAGGGGCACTGCGGAAAGATTTAAAATTACCCGATTTTCGCCAATATGGGGTTTCTGTGGAACATCCGGGTAAGGCAACAGTAGAAAATACAAAACTTTTGGGCAATTTCCTACGGGATGTGATGCGGAATAATCTGCACAATTTCCGAGTATTTGGCCCCGATGAAACCGCCTCTAATCGTTTAAATCCGATTTATGAGGTTAGTAAAAAAACTTGGTTAGCTGAGTTTTACCCGGAAGATTTAGACGGAAGTGAGTTAGCCACCGATGGCCGGGTGATGGAAATGTTAAGTGAGCATACCTTAGAAGGCTGGTTAGAAGGGTATTTACTCACCGGACGTCATGGATTTTTCCACACCTATGAAGCCTTTGCTCACGTCATTGATTCCATGTTCAACCAACACGCGAAATGGTTGGATATTTGTAAAAATGAAGTGTCTTGGCGAGCGCCGATTTCTTCCTTAAATATTCTATTGTCTTCAACGGTTTGGCGTCAAGATCATAACGGGTTTAGTCATCAAGACCCCGGCTTTTTAGATGTAGTTACGAATAAAAGCGCCAGTGTGACTCGGATTTATTTACCCCCCGATGCGAACTGTTTATTATCCGTTGCTGACCATTGTTTAAAGAGTACCGACTACATCAATGTGATTGTGGCAGATAAACAGAAACATCTGCAATTTTTGAGCATGGATGATGCCATTAAACATTGTACTAAAGGCATTGGCATTTGGGAATGGGCGAGTAATGATGATTGCGGAAAAGACCCGGATATTCCTGATGTGATTATGGCGAGTTGTGGGGATGTGGCGACGATGGAATCCTTAGCAGCAACGGCGATTTTACGGGAAGAAATACCGGAGTTAAAAGTTCGGTTTGTGAACGTGGTGGATTTATTTAAGTTACAACCGGATACGGAACATCCTCACGGGTTATCAGACCGAGATTTTGATAGTTTGTTTACAACAGATAAACCCATTATCTTTAATTTTCATGGCTATCCTTGGTTAATTCACAAGTTAGCTTATCGTCGCAAAAATCACCCGAATCTGCACGTCCGAGGGTATAAAGAAAAGGGGAATATTAATACTCCCTTGGAATTAGCGATTAATAACCAAGTTGACCGTTTTAATTTGGTGATGGATGTGATTGACCGAGTACCTAAATTAGGTTCGGCGGCGGCTTACGTTCGGGAACGCATGAGAAATGCTATCATCGAAAATGTCAATTATGCCTATGAGCATGGTATTGATAAAGATGAAATTGTGAATTGGAAATGGCCGTTTTAAATTCCTAGAAACCGGGTTTCCAATTCAGTCTACCGTAGAGACGCGCCATGGCACGTCTCTACGTGGGCTTTAGGAGCATCTATAGCCATCGATTTAAGGATTTAATATCATTTAACTTCTAAAATATTACCCATTTTTTTCAATTTAAAATAACAATATTTATCAAAATTATAGAAAATAACTACACAGTCAGTCTTTTAAAATCTATATCTTAGGTATAAGCACAAAAAATATATGGCTGGCTACAATGAGGTTGATTCAGTTGGTTTAAATAACCTATACGGCTAGATTTTAGCTGTGTATTGACTTGAAAATACAGAGTATTTGCCTAGACCCAAAACTTGTATAAAAGGTTTAGGTGATAGGGATATTTGCATCTACATAATAAACTTCAACCTCATTTTTAATTAAAATTAGGACTATCTGGGTATGTCATTACAACAGCAAGAAAAAGCCATCGTTTTTATTGATGCTCGTGTTAAAGATTATCACATCTTATTAGAAGAAGTCAATCCAAACGCAGAAGTTATTATTTTTTCTCCTAACAAAGATGGAATTCAAGAAATAACTTCTGTTCTCAGTCATCGCAAAAATATTCAATCTCTCCATATTATTTCTCACGGAAGTCCCGCAGAAGTAAAATTAGGAAATACCGAATTAAATACCCATACCCTAAATCAATATGCACCTCAAATTAAACAATGGAAAACTGCTTTTACCCAACATACCGACTTATTATTATATGGCTGTAATATTGCTCAGGGGAGTTTAGGAAAATCTTTTATTCATCACTTAGCTAAACTGACTCAAACTCAGGTTGCAGCCTCCAAAAATTTAATTGGAAATGCCGAATTAGGAGGAAATTGGAATTTAGAAGAAACCACTGGAATAATTCAAACGCCATTGTGTTTGAGCGAAAAAGCGATCGCAAATTACAAGGGAATTTTATCTGAACCTGCGATTAATTTTAGGGGTACTTTTGTGCAAAATGGGGCAACCACTTATGAAGCCCCTGGTGCTAACAACCCCAATACAATCTACACAATGAACTATGCAGGAAATAACAATACATTCAATTCTTTTGATATTGTTCTTCCCGATGTAGGTACGGTTCCCTTTGAAATTATCAAGAATTTAGATTTTCTGAAAATTCAACGAAAAGATAACCCTGAAGTTCAAGGGATTAGGGATATTCTGTGGTTTGATGGCACTGCAAATGACACAACAATTAATATAAATTCAGGCTATAATAGCAGCATGGAAGTTGCGCTGAGAACTCCTATTTTAAACTTAGGAACTGATAATATTTTTACGAATACGGGAGATGGCAATAACAACAATAATAATATTGAACGAATAGATTTTATAGAACCCGGAGGCTTAATTTCACCTACGACCAATGAAAGTATTGGTTTTGTATTAGTTGAACGCGGAAGACCGGGTTTAAATGATCCCGTTATTATCACTCCAATTTTAGGCATTGATGAACAGAATAAACCCACAGAATTCGGGGGGTTAATTAACATTAATGATGGGGAGTGGGGAAATTCTGGGCTTCCCGATGTCATTCCCCAAATTACCCGCCAAGATCCAAATCAAGATCAAATGCGTTGGGCTTACACCAGTACATCACAAAGTGTTGGCGGTATTTATGTCAGCTTTGCCGATTTAGGGATTAATCCTGGGGAAACCTTCTATGGTTATGCTATCTTTCCAGCAGATGTAAATGCTGATATGGATTTAATCGGATTATCTGATGTCCCCTTAAATACCAATCAAGAATTAGGGGGTTTGGATGTTATTACAGGAGGATTATTAGCTAGTGCACTTAATATTGCTCCCACCAGTAGTAACAACAATGTTACCACTTTAGAAGATACTCCTTATAATTTTGTTGCCGCCAATTTCCCCTTTAATGACCTCAATACTGGGGATACTTTACAACAGGTGAAAATCACCAGCCTCCCCACACAAGGAACGCTTAACTTGAGTGGTCAAGCTGTTACTATTAATCAAATTATTCCGATTGCAGAAATTGGTCAATTAAATTTTAGTTCACCGCTTAATGCGAATGGTGACAATTACGCGAACTTTAGCTTTCAAGTTGGAGACGAAACGGATTTTAGTGGTAACAATACCCTCACCGTTAATGTTACGCCTGTTAATGACGCGCCTGAAATCAATGACCTCAACAATAACCCCAGTTATATCTTGGGAGAAAACCCGGTTATTCTCGATAACAATGCCATTATCAATGATGTAGAATTAGATACTATTAACAATTATGCTGGATCTACTCTAACTTTAAGCCGCGATGGTGCAGCTAATCCGAATGATGTTTTTAGCGGAATTGGCACATTAGGAGCCCTTACTCCTGGGGGAAATCTAACAGTTAATGGCGCTATCATTGGCACTGTTACTAACAATAGTGGGGGTCAACTTCTCCTCACCTTCACGAATGCGACAGCAACTCAAGTAGATACGGTTTTACAACAAATTGCCTATTCTAATAGTGGTGATACTTCGGAAACAGTTACGATTAACTATAGCTTCAATGATGGCAATACAGGAAGCCAAGGTACAGGAGGCGCTTTAACTGCTACAGGTAGCCTTACCGTTAATATTAATACGCCACCCAACCAACCCCCTACAGCAACCAACGATACTGCTACAACTCAACAAGATACTCCTGTCATCTTAACCCCTTTAAATAACGATACCGACCCAGAAGGTGATAATTTAATTATTGAAAATGTTAATAATCCTAATAACGGTACAGTTAACTTAAATCCTGATACGGGAGAAGTTGTATTTACTCCTACACCCGGTTATATTGGCCCTGCGAGTTTTGACTATACTGTCAATGATGGAAACGGGGGAATTAGCACCGCAACTGTTAATATTACTGTTGATGAACTTCCTAACCAACCGCCTATCCTTGTTGACGATACTGCTACAACTCAACAAGATATTCCTGTCACCATCAACCCTCTAAATAACGATACCGACCCAGAAGGTGATAATTTAATTATTGAATCCGTTAATAATCCTAATAACGGTACAGTTGAACTAAATCCTGATACTGGAGAAGTTGTATTTACTCCCACTTCGGGTTATATTGGGCCAGC